>JAEUQP010000454.1 GCA_016789645.1 Acidobacteriota bacterium
CAATGCTCGCATTTCATATTGCAGATCGAATTGATGAACAAAATCAGAAACGGCGGACTGGGCACGTCCGGGATTGCCAGGCTCTGCCAATTCAATTTCGCGTGTTTGGCGACTCGGTTCAATAAATCCATGTTGGTTTCCCTCTCAAAAGTTAATGCGCGCCCAGCACCTGACGCACGGTTCGCCCCCAACGTCTGATGGTTAGATATCCGTCCAGCTTCCCCTCCACCAGCGATGTCAATTGCGGCGTTGATTGCAAGTAATACATATCCACACGCGGCAACAAATGCAGCGGATCCTCATTCGTTCGCCGCAATTCCGTTGTGCAAGCCGACGCCATCGTTCGCCGCACGACTGCTTCCGCCTGGTGATTTCGATACCCGTACGGATAGGCGAAGTTTTCCACCGGCTGGCCGATGTGGTCGCTGATTTCAGCACAACACCCGGCAATCTCTTCTTCAATGTCCGGTTCGGACAACCGGCGCAAATCAGGATGTGTGCGTGTGTGCGCGCCGATCTCAATTCCCTGTTTGGCCAATTCCTTGACTTGAGGCCAGCTCAACATACGCTGCGAACCCAAGCCCGCAGGCGGAGAATCCCAATCGTTGTTGCCTCCGACATGCCCGCTGATGACAAATACCGTCGCCGTGAAATCGTGTTTCGCCAGTTCCGGCATCGCCGTTTCGTAAAAGTTGGCAAAGCCGTCGTCAAACGTCAGCACGACACACCGTTCCGGCCAATGTCTGTTGGCCTGGCGAAAGGCAAGCGCCTCGTGCAGCGAAATGCCTTGAAAGCCTGCTGCGGCCAACGCTTTCATCTGCTCGGCAAACACGTGCGGCGCGATGGAAACCACCGAACCGCTGTCATCAATCGAGTGATAAGTCAGAATCGCGAGCATCGTTATTCAGACACCTGTGAATTCGTCGCAGCCATCGGCCAATCGTGCTTCAGTTCCGGAGCGCCGTTGACGTATCCGACCAACTCTCCCCAGGCCCAGCCAATCAACAAACCGGCAACCAGCGGCAAGGTCATGGCCATCTGGCTCACGGTGCGTCGCTGGCGAAGCATGTGTTTCGCACCGCGCAGCCACAACACGATTGGCAACAATGGAGTCAAAAGCGTAAACAAGATTCGTTTCGACAAACCAATTGCGGCGACGCGTGTTTCAGCAAACACACGCCCCCATTCCACACGCTCTCGAAAGGCTTTGCTGAAGGTGATGCCGGGGCGATGCTGATAAACCTTCAGCGCTGGATCGAGCCGCAATTCGATGCCGCGTTCGCGCATTGTCCAATGCACTGTCGTTTCGTGGTACTCGTCGCACCAGATGTCACGCACGGCTTCCAGAGCCTCGCGTTTGTACGAAACGTTCACGTCGGAAACATACTCCACTTCGCCTTGCGGCAACGGACTGCCATATCGCCCAAAATCGCAATAATACAATGCCCAGTTCATCGGGCGATCAATTCCGTTTTCAATGGCTCCGCCGATGACACTGAACGATTGCCGATGCGCCCACAAAATCTGATTTACCCAATCGGTTGCTGGAACAGCATGGTCTTCGGTCATGGCGATGATTTCGCCGCTGGCCAAGCCAAGCCCGATGGCGCGGCGCAGGTCGTATAACCTGTGCTGGTGAGCCGGAACGTGAGATGCGACGGAGTTGGCAATCCGATGAAAATTGACTTCCGGAAATTCGGAGATGAGTTCGCTCACGCCCTGTGACCACTCATCAAATGGCACGATGATTTCGGTGGCGACGTGTTGCATTTGTGGACGCAACGCCAGCAAACAACGCCGCAGCGCAGATTTGCCACTGACAACGGTAACCAGTATGGAAAGCTTGATCCCTTTATTTGGCATGAACTTTCGGACGAGCGTTTTCCGCCGTGGCCTGTGCTGCGCTTTCAGCCTTTTCAGGTTGTTTTTCCAAATGATGAGCCACCGTTCCCCAGATCACGCACAACCCGCAATACCAAAAATACAACCAGTGCATCGGCAGAACTCTGAGCGTAAACCACACGCCCGAATGCGCGATGAAGTACCGGTAAAAATCAAAGTTCAGCGCCGAAACCAGTGACAACAACAGCAAGGCGATGATTCCCGCCACAGGCCACCACCAAACCAACGGCAACAACGCCGAAGCCAGCCAGGTCAATGCCACACAAACGCGTTGCGAAGATTTCGCGTTCAACGTATTGGCCGCCGCTCCGGCGCGCAACATCAACCGGATCCACGGCACACCGCGATCAAAGATGTCGGTTTTCAGAATGCTCCACAATGTCCAGCGTTTGAGGTGCGTGGCTTTGACTTGCGGAGCCAGCACAATTTGAAATCCGGCGGCGGAAACCCAGGTTCCCAATTCGATGTCTTCGATGGCCGGTCGCCGATAGCGCTCTTCATCAAATCCGCCGAATGCCAGAAACAGGTCGCGACGCATCGCCCCACAGCCGCTCCAGAACGTGCTGACCTGTCCGGCGTTGATCTGGTGAACATAATGATGAAAGAGGTTTTTGTATTGCGAAAAGAAGCTCGGTTCGGCAGGAGTTTCATCGTACGATCCAACAACGGCGTCAATCATTGAATCCACGGTGAAGACATTGGCGAACTGTTTCAACGTATCGCGGTGAACGACCACATCGGCATCAATGAACACCAGATATTTGCCTTTGACGCGAGCCACGCCGCGATTGCGCGCGCGCGCCGGTCCACCGGGGCCATCAATTCGCATGTACTCAAACCCGTATTGGGCCACGACTGGAGCCACCGGTTCGGTGGAACCATCATCCACCACCAGCACGTCGAAATCGTCGAAATCGGATGCAGCCAATGCCGCCAAGCACTTTTTCAAATATTTCGTGGAGTTATACACCGGCACAACCACCGATAACATCGGAGTTTGGATCGGCGGTTCCGTCACCGATTTGAGTTTGTCGTGATCACACACTTGAGTTCTCCAATTTGCCAGGTCGTACCGCAACCAATTGTAAGTGCCGCTTGCAAACCATCGCTCTTCCCCTTCGCTACATTGACGTTTCAGCCGTTCCGAAACCGGTAAAACGTTTTCAGCGCAACGAACCAATCTTTGGGCCCGATTTTTTTTCCCTCTTCTTTACTACGCGGAAAGTAACTGATGGGAACTTCTTTGATCTGGCACCCTTGCGCCAGAACTTTGGCAGAGATTTCGTGATCCAGCTCAAAACCGCTGGTTTGGAGCGCGAGCGGTTTGATGATTTCGCGGCGAAACAGTTTCAACGCCGTCACCGTGTCGGTCAGATAATTGCCCGTGCAAATCAGCGAAGCGAAACTCAGGCTTTGACCGCCCAAATAAGCTGGCCAGCTTTGCCGCGCGTGTTTGCCGGTCAGCAAATTCACCAGCTTGCCGCGCGTGGGATGTTTCAGGTATCGGCTGCCGTACACCGCGCCGGTTCCGTTTGACAACAACGCCGCCAACATTGGCACGTAATCATCCGGATCGTATTCCAGATCAGCATCCTGAATGATGAGGTAATCACCGGTTGCTTGCGCAATACCAGCGCGCACCGCGGCGCCTTTGCCTTGATTCGGCCTTTGACTGATCAATGTCACATCGGGAAATTGCCGGACGATTTCTGCCGTGCGGTCTTTGGAACAGTCATCAATGACGATGACTTCCTTGCCCAGATTGAACTGCGACAAATCCACGGCCAGCACTTTTTCCAGCAGCGCGCCGATGAACTGTTCTTCGTTATACGCAGGGATGATGACGGAAAGTTTGTTGGTAACCATTGGCCAGATATTCAGCAATCAATTCCAGATCGGCTTTGGTGTTGACGCCGACCGATTCCATTTCCGTGTGCGCCGGAAACGTATGTACGTTTGCACCTTGCGCGTTCAGCCAGGGGATGAACGGCAGAAAGTTTCGCTCCTTTGTCGCTCCGCCAACGACCGCGGTTTCGGAAAAACGCGGCAACAGTTCCAGGTAAGCCGTGCGCGACAAACTGAACAATCCCAAATCGCCTTCGCCGCGTTCGGGCATGGGATCGCCTTCGCGTCGTTGGCGCAAACCGTTGATGCGGCCTTGCTGGTCACGTTCGAAATGAATGTAAGGGGCAGTTTTGACAGTCGTAGGCATGACCAATTCTGCTTCGCCAGCCGTTTCTGCCAATCGCCGAACCGTTCGCGGATGAACGCCGATTTGATCGCACCACGTAATCCAGACCTGATCGGGTTGGTAACGCTCCACTCGCTGGCGAGGAATCAGAATCGCGTCCAGCATTCCCGTCGGCGAACCCTGCACGTCGAACTCAACCGGCAATCGTAACGTCGCGCAATGCCGTTCGACCTGTTCAACCGTCGTCGGATGCAACACCAGCACAAACCGGCTGACGACCGGCGCGTACAGATCGAACAGATAATTCAACATCGGTCGGCCATTGACCGGATACAGCAACTTCGGTGTTTGTGATCCCAGCCGCGTCCCCAAACCGGCAGCCGGAATGATCAACAGTCGTTTCATTGTTCTGAGTAATTCAGTTTCGCCAGCAGCGTCCGAACATCCGGGAAGCTGCCGAGGAAGCGTTCGTGATCGGCCTGGATGCCGCTTCGCACTGACGCCGTGTAGGCTCGCGAAGCGACCGCAGCGGTCAACCCGGATTGACTGTCTTCGATAATCAACGTTCGATGCGGCGCAACGCCAGCGCGCTCCATCGCTGAAAGATAAACTTCTGGCGCAGGTTTGCCTGCGGCAACATCGTCGCCCGTCACAATCACCGAAAACGCTTCGCCCCAGCCGAACCGCCCCAAAACCATGGCCGTCGTTTCGCGCGAAGCCCCGGTGCCAATCCCCAGCCGCAAACCGCTGCGTTGTCGTCCCAACCGCCCGATGCATTCCAGACTGTCGTGAAAGACAATTTTTTCCGTTTTCAAATAATGCCGCGCGCGTTGCTGTTTGAACCCAACCCATTCGGCAACCTGTCCTGTTGTTGGGTTCAACGCCGCTGTCAGTTCGACAACCACCTCAATGGTTTTTCGTCCGGCAATCTGTTCGTAAGCTCGACCCGCCACGCCCACCAATCGCCATAAATCGTCGTACGCGCGGCGATGGCATTCGGTCGTATCCACCAGAACGCCGTCCATATCGAAAATCAACAGATCAATATCAGTCATCACTTGATACCGAATTCTGCAGGGGAAGCCTTAGCGACCTGCCCCACCGCGCGAAACATATTCAGGAAGGCTCAGGTCGTTCACACGTTCCGTACTGCCTTTACGCCGCCGCGATTTCGCCAATCCGCGCAACACAGTCACCAGCGAGCGCATTCCCTCAACCACCGTCGTTCGTTTCACTTTATCCGGCGACAGCGGGAAAAACTGCACGGGCGTTTCGATCACTTCGGCCTGATCTTCCAGCAACAGACACAGTAATTTTTGATTGAAGCAGGAATCGTTGATGTCCAATTGTTCGTTGCGCAGATACGAAGCCCGAATGGCTCTGACCGCCGAAAGCGTGTCTGACAGGTAACGCCCATACCGCAGCAAATACGCCAGGCTGAGCAGATGGCTGCCAACGTAACTGACCGCGCCAAGCACAACGTTGTGCCGGTAACGCAATCGGTAAGATTCGTGAATGTCTTTGACCGACAACCGGCGGCTTCCCCACACGGCGTCCAACCGCGGATTGGTCAACAACGAAGCCACGTTGACGATTTCTTCGCCGCGATACATTCCGGACGAATCGAACAGCAACACATAATCAAAAGCCTGCCCTGCGATCGTCTGGCGAAACGCTTCCGTGGCCGTCTTGCCAGACGATCGCAGGTTGAGCGCCTCGAACGGCAGCGATTCGACAAATGCCGGATCGAGCGATTCGCTGCTGGAATACAGCATTGAAACTTTCAGCGGCAGATTGCCAAGCCCGCCACGCAAGGCTTCCAACATCGTTTGCGCAATCTTGTTCAGCGATTCGGTTTCCAACAACCAGACGGCAACCCGTTGCCCGCCGCCGCGATGCAAAATTCCGTTGATGAACGGCAGCAGCAACTTTGCCGCGTCATGCGTGCCGGTTGTGCCTTCTTCGTAATTGCCGATGCGAACCAGGCGCGGGTCTTCCAGCGTTTCCAAACGTCCGAGCGGCACATACGGCTTTTCGTCTTCGGTTTGCAGATGGTCGTTCAACAGGTAATGCGTAATCAGGCAAGGCGTGGCAATCGGTTTGGTGTTGCGATCTTTCAGGTAATAAACCGCGCGTTCGATGATGTCCACGGCGCTGCTGTCCGGAATCTCGGCGTCTTCCTGCAAATTGGTGATCAGCAATTTGATCGCCGTCAGATTGCGCGCGATGGCTTCGCCAAGTCCCGGCGTCAGATACGAAGGAAACAAGCTGGAATGCTGTGTGCCCGGCGAATAGATAATCAAATCCGCTTCGGCGATTCGATCCAGCAAGCGAGCGTTGATGGCCGGAACTCGCGTTCGCTGACGAATGAACTCTGCCACTTCTTCACTGTTTGCCGACGCCACCCAGCGTTCTTCTTCAGGCGTCAGCGTGCGGTCAAACAGGTAAATGTCTTTGATGTGGTTGCGGCGATTGGCGCTGACGATTTCGGCTTCGGTGGCCAGCAACTGATTTTCCAGGTTCAGCGCCACCAGACAGGCGTTTTGGCCATCGGTCACGTTTTCGATCAAACCTTCGGGCAAACTGAACAACGCGCAATAATCAGCAATCGCGGCGTTGAAATCGCGTCCGACTGCCAGAAAACAACCGGCAAAGGCGATGTTTCCCAGCGCGCAATCCGAGAACGAAAAGCTGCGTCTGCCCGTCACCAATTCCTGTTCGAAGCGCTGCAACCGCTCGCCGAGTATTCGCCGCGCAGCGTCATCAATTTTATCGAGCGTCGCGCGCAATTCGTTTTGCCAGGCGGTTGTTGCGGTTACTTCCCGACCGGACAACAAACGCAGCGTCATCAACCCTTCGTCGGCGGTGCATTCCACTGGCAAGCGCACGTCCAGCAGATCAATCAACTCCGGCTGACAGGTTTTCAACTCGCGCGCCATACGCGAAGCGTTCTTGCGAAAATCCGACGGCCCCAGACTGTCGCCCAAAAAGCGTCGCACTTCGCCGGTCGAAGCTCCGTCGTCGTATCCGTTGACGGCCAGTGTCAATTTCACGCGCGGATGATTGATCAATTGCCGCGACAACACGCGCGAGCCTCTGCCGCCGGAAAACAACACGACTTTGACGATTGACTGGTCGCGTCCGAGCGAAGCAATTTGTTCAGCGACGTTCACAGCCATCGTTACCTCCTGACGTTTGCGTGCTCCCATTGCGAAGTCAGATAGCTCTGAAAAAGCTCCTGGCGATAACGAACCACAAAAACCAACGTCAGCCACAGCGGACTGCTTTTCAGCAAACCGACGGCGATCAGTTCCGGCACCGAATCAAATCTGAAACGCGAGTTCACGACGTTGACCACCACAATGTTTTGAAACAGCGACACGGCGAAAATCTCAACCAGCAACGCCTTTGCCGAAAAACTGAATTGCCGAACAGAGGCAACCGCGTAAGCCAGCAACAGGAACAGCACAGCCAGGTAATGCTCCCAAACCGTTTGCGAAAACATCAGGCAGAACGTGACCGCCATCAGAAAATCGAAATGCCGTTGGGCTGCGCGCGACAGGTTTTGCTGGCGACTTTGCCAGTACATCCAACCGAAGATCAGCACGATTGCCAATTTCAACAACATCACGGGAAGTGCCAACCAGCGAGTTTCCATCGGCGGCACCGCCAACAACTTCAGGTTTTCCGCCGTCACGTACAGCGAACTGTTGTAGAGCCATTCGTAAGCGTTTTTCATCCCCTGCAACATCGTTTGCAGAAATGCCGCGTGAATATCCCACCCCAACAGCAGGATCGAACCCAACCCGGTCGCCAGTGAAACGAACGCCATCGAACGCACGAAGCGCCAGCCGGAAACCAAGCCCAGCGGCAACATCACGAACAGAAATCCGGGTTTGATTAACAAGGCCAGCAACAGACAGACGGCTGAAATGTCAAAACGTTCTTTGGTGTAATTCAACAGCGCAATGGTGAACAGCAAAAACACCGTCGGCGTGGTTTGGCCGCCGACTCTGAACACAGACCAGAACGGTTGGTACAACAAAACCAACCCGGCAAACAGCGCGGCAAATTTCCATTGCTCCGCGGGCGAAGCGTCTGCAAAACGACGAGTATGCCGGTACAACAACCACAATGCAGCAAACAGCGCCAGTACGTTTTGCAGTTTGAACACCACCAACGCCCATTCCGCTGAAAATAAACTCAACGGAGCGTAGAAGTACGCCGAAATCGGCGCTCCCCAAAACGCCAGTTTGCCTTGTGGCTGAGCGCCCGCGATCAAACGTTCAGGGCGATAAATGTCGGCCAGTTGTCCGGCGGCGGCTCTGCGACCGGTGTCGTAAAAGTTGGCGAAGTCCCAGCCCAATCCGGCGGGGACGACAATTCCAGCCATTGCCACCAAGGCGATGACCGCCAGCAGCAAAAACGTCAACCGGCGATAAAACCGCCCGGCATCGCCGTTTTGCGCCAGCCGTAAATCCAATGTGTTCGGAAAGGATTGCAACAGAGGTGAATGAGTCGCTTATCTCAACAACGCTTGAGCAGACGTTGGGCCTTCGACGATGCGAAAACCGGATTTGGTAATCGAGGGGCCGTTGATGATCCAGATGGGGCGATCAGCATATTGCTGCAACAGCTTCGCGCGCAGTTCAGGAGTTTGATCCCAGACATAAACCGGCGCGTCGGCTTGCAAATTGATCGGATTGTAAATCGCCGCTGAGGCGAAATCGGGGAATTGTTGGCCGCGAATCAGCACCAGGCTTTTGCCGAACTTGTGCTGCTTGGCTAATTGGCGAACGTCGGCCCGCATTCCCAAATAGTGATGATATTTGTCTATCGCCCGCCAGGGAGTGAAGTTGATCGCTGCCATAAAACAGAGCGCCAACAATCCGACCAGCGCTCTGGTTTTGGGCAGATGCGGTTGCGGAGATTCGTGTGTCAGGCGGTTGACCAGCACTTGCAACCCGCGCACGGTCAGCACGACAACCGGAACGATCATCAAATACCAGTACCGTGCAGCGAAATCCGGGCCGCCGCTGAACCAGTAAAAGAAATGCGCCGTGAAAATCCCCGCGATCATCGCCGCCATCAACCAATCGCCCGGTCGCAGTTTTAACGAAACAGCAAACAACGCGAGCAAAATCAGCGAACCGATGCTCCATCCAAAAAGCTCTGTGTTGATGGTGGTGATGTTCAGGTTGGAATTGATGACGCCTTCAATCGGGCTGTGGCCGGGATACGGATCAAGCGGCCATCCGGCTCCGCGATCAGGGCCGAACCCCATCGCGTTCGAATTCAAGCCCATATACTTGTCTGCCCAAGCCATGATCGGAAATCTGGTCGGGCTGCCGGTCAATGTGAAGTTGTAATAGAAAATCGCCGCGCCGACCACCGCGCATCCCAATGCCCAAGCCGCCATGCCGGAAAATTTCAATGGCTTTTCGCCTTTGCCAATCAGCCGCAACACCAGCGGCGAACACAACACCGCAGCAAAAACCGCGCCTTCCAGTGGACGAATCATCCCGACCATTCCCGTGGCTGCGCCGCTGAGCAGCGCCCAAAGAACACTGCCATTCTTTTTCGCCCAAAGCATCGCCACTGAGGCCAACAGCACAAAGGTCAGCGAAGCCGTGTGCGTCATATAGCTCATTCCGACCAGCGCGTGCCAAGGCGACAAAGCCAGCAAAAATGCCGTCAATCGAGCCGTGCGCCGGTCGTATAATTCGCGCACCAGCAGAAAGCTCAGGAACACGCACACGCCAGCCAGCAACGGATTCACCAGCCAATCGGCTTTGAAGAAAACTCCAATTGCCAACACCAGCGGCCATCCAACCGGCGGACTCGCCCACCAACGGGTCGCGTCGTGGTCGAACAAATCCAGATCGAAGGCTTCCAGCGGCGCAGGCACAGGCATGGTCAAAACACCAGTCGCCAGATACCGCGCGTGATACAGATAAGCGATCTCGTCACCCAGATGCGGATGCCGTTCATACGAAAAGACGCTCAGCGCCCCGGCCAGCACGACCGTGAAAATCGCTGCCGTCATCGCAAACCGATCCACGCGGCGAGCTTCTTCGGTATTCTCGTCAGCCCAACCGGTGATTCGCTCGATTCGCCAGCGCCATTCATCCAACGTCGAAATCGGAATCGCCCACACCGCCAACACCAGATTCAGCAAATTCACGGTTTGAATGAAAGCCGCCAGAGGCAATTCCTGCACATACAACCAGACTTCGCGCGAGACGGTGGCAGTGGCAATCCAGAACACCAGCGCCACGCTGACCAATTGCCAGAGTTTGAAGTTGCGGTTCAACCACGAAACCATCGTCGTCCATCGTCCGCGCAACCCCACCAACACCAGCAACGTTTGCGCCGCCAGCATCGCCACCAACCACGGCGACGAAGCCAGCAAAATACTCAACGGACGATAATGCTGATACCGAATCGCCTGCCCGGCTTCGATCATTTGCAACGCGACAGCTTGTCCAACCAATGCCAGTGCCATCCATGCCGCAGCGCTTCGCCACGCTTTGCCGAGCGCGTACCCCAGCAACCCCAACGCAACAGCGATGGCGATCGGCAAACAAACGCCGCCGCGAACGAAGCCTTCGCTGTCTCGAAACCGAGAATCGGTCAACGCCCAAACAACAACGCAGACGGCCAGCAACCAGCAGACGAGTTGCTGAAACTTCATTGCGTATCCGGTTTGGGCTGTCGCGCCATTTACTGGAGAGGTGAGTTCCGAATCCATTTGGTTGTTTAAGTTTGAGTTTGACGAGCAAACGGGAACGTCCGCGTCCCGGTTATTTTCTCAATCCGACCACCAGGTTGTAGATCGTCCCGATCACCCAGCCAACAATGCCGCCGGTCAGCGCACCGTAAAACAATCCGATGACACTGCCGCCCCAACTCACCGAATAACCGATGAAGTAATTGCCCAGCAGTGACAAATGCGGCCCAGCTCCGGGGCCATCTTTCACCACCAACCAGACAGTCATCGAAAATAACAGCAACCCACCCAACACCGCGCAAACCATGGCCAACACTCCGGCCTGGATTCGCATAACCTCGCGGCTTATTTCTTCTGTTCGTTTGTTTCCAGCCATAGTTACACTCTCTGTTGTCATAATTCCCTCGCCAACACTAATCCAAGACATTGCCCGCGGCCTGAGTTTCCGCCCGCCGTTTGAGCAGATGGGCGTACGCCATCATTGACCAATTTCGCAGCGACGCGACGAAAAATCCCAACGCAAATCCAATCAGACCGCCTTCGACCAAACCAAGCAAAGCTCCCGGCCAGGTCACCTCATAACTCGGCAGGAAGTTTCGCAACAAGCCCAACCGAGGCCCGACGAATTCGCCGCCTTTCAACAACAAGATCGCCGTCGCCAAAAACAGTCCCACCCCAGCAACGACGCCGAAGGCTACGCCCAGAGCCACACTGTCCAATTTGGCGAATGCTGTCTGGATGATTTGTTCTGCTTCGTCCGGCTCGATGGGCATTGGAACGGCGCGGTCGCCCATTGTTTTGGTATAGCCCGTGCTGACCGTTTCCGTTTCCGAACTGCGAACCTCTTCGTGGTAATCCTGTTCGGTGTTGACTGCCCAGACGTCATTCTTTTCGCCAACGATGTTGCGCGCAGCATAAACGCCCGTCAGCATCGAATGATCCTGATTGTTGTACCGATGCAATCCATTGCGTCCGATGGTTTGCAGATTCGGCAACGTGTCCAGGTAATTTCGAATAATGTCCACACGTTCCTGATAGTGATGATCGTAAACCGGGTACGCCTTTTTCATGCGAACGACGGTTCCGTCTTCGACTTCATCCGGTTCGACCAACCCAATTTGCGCACACTCTTTGATGCCGAGGTCAATCAACCGGTCATTTGACCACGTCCATTCCTCGTCTTTCTGCCAGAGAAAGTATTCCAGGCCCAGCGAAGAGCGGGACGGGTCCGGAACCATTTCGGGACTCCAGTTTTTGTAATTCTGAATGCGTCCCATCTTCACTTCAGGCGAATGAATGTAAATCCAGTTGTCGGGGAAAACGTGTTCGCGTTTGGCCATCAACACGACGGTCAAATAATCGCGATAACGCAGCGAATTCGCTGCCGCCAGCACTTCATCCGGCGGTAATGGATCGAGGCTTTGAATCAACCGTCGCAACGGCATCGAAGAGATGAACTGATCGGCATCAAATTCCACTCGTTCGCCATTCGAGCGATGGCCGATCACGGATTCAACTCGACCTTTGCGGTGACGAATTTTATCTACCTTGATGCCGTGAATGGTTTCGTTGCCTTTTTCGGCCAGCAATTCCTTGCAGCATTCCCACATCATTCCCGGCCCCAAACGCGGATAGTGAAATTGTTCGATCAGCGTGGTGATGACTTCGCCGTCGGCGGATTTGCCTGCCCCCAACAAGGCATTGCGAATGGCTTCTTTCAACGACAGATTCTTGATGCGCTGGGCCGCCCAGTCCGCCGAAATTTCGTTGCAGGGAATGCCCCAGACTTTTTCGGTGTAGGTTTTGAAGAAAATTTCGTACAGCCGCTGGCCAAACCGATTGGAAACCCATTGTTCCAGGTTGGTTTCTTCGGAGTGCGGAAAGAGCTTGGCCTTGGAATAGCTGAGCATCACCAGAAAAGCTTCGATGGGCCCAAGCCCCGCCAGCGCATTGGCGGCTTTCAGCGGGTAATCAAAAAAATGGCCACGGTAATGAATGCGAGATAATCGCGGACGGAGCAGAAAATCTTCGCTTAGCATTTCGCGCCACAGTTCGTTGATCAGCGGCACTTTGGAAAAGAACCGGTGGCCGCCGATGTCGAACCGGTACCCTTTGTAATTGACCGTACGCGAAAGACCTCCGACCTGCTCATCAGCTTCGATGATGGTTGAAGAAACGCCCAGCTTGGCCAGTTCATAGGCGCTGGTCAATCCAGCCGGGCCTGCACCGATAACTAATGCCCTTGATGACATATTGCTTTAATCCTTGTTTGTGGGTTGATTCGACTGTAACTGGATGGGTTGGGCGATACATTAAAGACACTTCCGCCCAATTCATTCGACCGTATAGGAAACCTCATGCCGAGGCAGCGCTCCAGTTTTTCACCGCGTAGCTGTCCGCTGACAACCTTTTCAGAATGTATCGCTTCCAGTAATCGCCGACCGCGCTTGGGCAATTGAAAGGCTCTGCTGATCTTGAGTTTGTGTGGGGCTTAACTGCAGGTGGCTTCTGGCTTTGCTCTGGAAATTATGTCGCTAACACTATCTCCGTTTGCCGTAAATACCACCGGCAATACCAACCGTCCCCCTGTTATCTTTTCCAGTGACTTTGTGAGCAAGCATCCGCCATCTCATCAACGGACAAGTAGGATAATACTGACAGCCGAAAACTCTCACATCGGAAGTTCCGACAATTTTTTACAACACAAACCGATAGTATCGCCCGGTCAACATATAGGAGCTTCCTCCCATATCCCGACGCAGCGATTCGATTTCCAGTTCACCTTTTTCGCCCTAACCTTGTTGATTTTCAATAAATTACACTTTCGCCCCTTATTTCCCCCTGTCCATCCGGAAATGGGAGGGAGCGATAAGCCGAGACTCCGGATTTTGTCCTACAAGCTTCATCTGGGGACGTGCTTTTTCTGTTCGAAAAAATAAGAAAGAAGGAATGGGAAAGGATTTCTTTAGTGGAAAATTGCCATCTCTTTGCCAAAGCCTTTCGGTTGGGATTTTCCGGCTGGTCGTGGTCGGAGATCGAAAATCCAATCGGCGAAAAAAGAAGCCGTTGACAATCTTTCACGTTATTAGTTCACTTGCGCGTCGGATCAAGACCGTGAATTCAGTCGAACAAGTTTTCAAACCTGTTGAACTTCCGGCACACGGTCGGGGAGTCATTCGCTCCCGGCGATATTCAATCCAGAAAGGTAATCACATGAGGGTTTTTATTACGGGAGGAGCCGGATTTATCGGCTCGCATCTGGCGGAGCGGCATCTGCAACGCGGCGACGAGGTCTACATCATTGACGATCTTTCCACCGGTTCGATGGAAAACATCGAACACATCAAAAGCCATCCGGGCTTTCATTACGTGCTGGACACGGTCACCAACCAACAACTGGTTGCCGAACTGGTTGATCTGTGCGATGCGACTTATCACCTGGCCGCCGCAGTCGGGGTCAAACTGATTGTCGAAAGCCCCGTTCGAACCATTGAAACCAACATTCGCGGAACGGAAATCGTGCTGGCGCACGCAGCCAAAAAGCGTAAGCGGGTGTTGATTACGTCAACGTCGGAAGTGTACGGAAAAAGGGAAACCATCCCGTTTCGCGAAGATGATGATCTGGTGATGGGCGCGACCAACAAAGGCCGTTGGAGCTACGCCTGTTCGAAAGCGATTGATGAGTTTCTGGCCATTGCCTACTGGAAAGAAAAGAAAGTTCCGACGGTCATCGCCCGGCTGTTCAACACAGTCGGGCCTCGGCAAACCGGGCAATACGGCATGGTCGTCCCGAATTTCGTTCGCCAGGCCCTGGATGGAAAAGAAATCACTGTTTACGGCAATGGTTCGCAAAGTCGCTGTTTTACCCACGTTTCGGATGTGGTAGGCGCGTTGATGAAGCTGATTGAACATCCCCAAGCCACCGGCGAGGTGTATAACATCGGCGGCGATCAGGAAGTCACCATTCTGCAACTGGCCGAACGGATCAAGGCATTGACCGATTCCCCATCGCCGATCACCTTTTTGCCTTATGACAAAGCCTACGAAGCGGGATTTGAAGACATGCATCGTCGCGTGCCGGACACCACCAAGCTTCGCAATCTGATTGGCTATGAACCGACCTTTGGGCTGGATGAAATTCTGAACGACGTGATTGCCTTTCAACGCACAAAACGAACTTGACGACCTTGCGCGGAGAGTAGGTTTACAGCATCGGTGCCCCGCGCTTGTGCTCGCGCTTTGACCTTTGGGATGCAACAGAGCGCGAGAAAAACGGCGGGTTTCCCACGAACCCGCCGCATTTGAGCTACCTTCGCTTTCTGTTTTTCATTGTTGAGCTGTCATCGCACGAAGCGCTGAGAAGCAAAAGCCAATTACAGCCCTTTACGCACCAGCCGATTTTTGACGTTTGTGGCTTCCATGAAAACCTGATCGGCGTGTTGGCGCGAACCTTCCAGATCGAATTCGTGCCATTTGACCTTGGCATCCTTCAAAATCAGCGAAAGCTTCTTCAACTCTTCTTCTTCCGCCTTGAGCTGCATGCGGCGTTTGTGGCCTTCGGAAATCAGAAACTGCGACCATTCAATAACCTCATCGGCACGATTGAACGCCAGCAAAACGTCCGCAGCCTTCGCCGGAGCTTGCGCGTATCGCGCCGCCGGATTGCCTTCCGCTTTATGACAGGCCGCGCATAATTGGCTGGTTTCGGGCGGCCAATAAATCACCGCCGACGCCATGTGATGATGACAGGTTGTGCAACTCGGCCCAACGCCGGAATCTTTCAACGCTTGAAAATGTTTGCTCTGCACAAAAGCCGTTACGGTCTCCTGATGACAGGAATTGCAGGTCGCCGGGAGATTTTGCAGATGCAGCCGACTTTGCGGAAAACTGGACCGCAACACGCCTTTGTGCGCGTCTTCCTTGTCTTTGGCCAGGGCATTCCCTCCATGACACTTTTCACAGCCGACAGCCTTTTCAGAATGTTTGGAATTCAGCCATTCGTAAAAATGCGCGCTGATCCGTAATGGCTCAGTCAGACTGAGATGGCAAACCACACATTGATTGTCACGATAAGCCCCCAAACCGTAAGGCGTCGTTTGTTTCTGCGCCAAACTCTTTTGCGGCGAAGCGGAAAATCCAATTGCCATTGCCAAAGCAAACGATACAACCAAAACCCATTTGATTCTGACCATAACTCCCCCTTTCGATTGATTTCGACTGCAACGCCAATGCCAGTTCAATCGGCCTGTTTTCGGAACCAAATCAGCCTCAACAGCGGAAACTTCCTCAATTGCTGCGAGAAATCCCGCGGTCATGCCAATGCGATCCCTGACAACACTCAAGTTACAGTCGGAACAACAGTTGCACTGAGTCTTAATGGATTTTTGGCATTTAAGGAGGGGAATCATGATGCAGAAATACAAACCCATTCGTCGCCAACTGGAAGCGCGATTGGCTGATATTCAACAACGACTGGCCAAGATTTCGCTTGACCGGCGACATGCGAATCAGCCGCTCAATGCTGATTTTGAGGAACAGGCGATTGAATTGGAAAACGATCAGGTGCTGGATGCGCTGGACGAGCAGATTCGCGCCGAGATGAAGCAGATCGAAAGAACGTTGGCGCAAATGGACGAAGGGATGTATGGCAAATGCGAGGATTGCGGCAAGCCCATCGCCGCCAAACGGATGGAAGCCTTGCCGCATACCACACGCTGCATTGATTGCGAAGAAAAATTCCAGCAAATGCGTTCGGCCGCAGTTTGATCTGAATCCGGATTCTGCAACCGTGGCGATGGAACTCAGAACGTCCGTTACAGCCTTGCTTCAGTCGTGCCGCTTCGGACGCTGCCCGTGATCAGCCGAACACCGCGCTGATTTGTGAAATATGACCAGAGCCATTCGCGCAGAACCAACCGCCGATGATGCGGATCAATCAACGAAACGACATGCACAAGCATCCACACCAACCACGCGACAAAGCCTGAAAACCGCCAGTTGCCGATTTGCGCGATGGCTTTGTGGCGGCCAATTGTCGCCATGCTCCCCTTGTTGACGTACTTGAACGCCTGGCGCGATTCCCGTTTCAAATCGCGCAGGATGTTGCGAGCCGCGCACGTTGCCTGTTGCATTGCGGCGGTGGCGACTCCCGGAACAACGCCGTTCTCGTCTTCAAAAAAGGCCATGTCCCCGATCACGAAAATGTTTTGATGGTTCGGGATGGACAGGTCAGCGCGCACGCGCACTTTGCTCGCACGACCGACCAGTTCCGCGCCGAGCGCTTTGCCCAACGGCGAAGCGCTGACACCCGTTCCCCACAGCGTCACATCGCATTTGATCCATTCCTCGCCGACTTTGATGCGCCCCGGTTCGATCTCCTTGACCAGACTGTGGGTGAAAACTTCGACGCCGAGTTCGCGCAAATGCCGTTCGGCTTTTTGCGAAAGGCTTTCCGCAAACGTCGCCAGAACGTTGGGCGAATGTTCAAACAGCAACACGCGCGCGTTACGCGTGTCTATCAGTTTGAAATCCTCGGCTAGCGTTTCGCGCGCGATCCCAGCGATTGCCCCGGCGAGTTCCACGCCGGTCGGGCCGCCGCCCACAACAGCGAACACGACCGGCTCCGGCTTCCCAGTGATGACTGCTTTGCGTTCGGCGAGTTCAAACGCCAGCAGCACGCGGCGGCGAATTTCCAACGCGTCTTCGATGGTTTTCAGCCCCGGCGCTTCCGCTTCCCATTCGTCGCGCCCGAAATAACAATGCCGCGCGCCCGCCGCCACGATCAGATAATC
This sequence comes from Acidobacteriota bacterium, assembly GCA_016789645.1. GTDB lineage: Bacteria > Acidobacteriota > Blastocatellia > RBC074 > RBC074 > RBC074. The sequence continues at coordinate 17,615 of JAEUQP010000454.1, forward strand.
AAACGGAATCTGCGCGCCATCGCTCAGATGCACGTTTTTTTGTTCAAGGTCGAAGCCGGCGACTTCTCCCAACACGACCTCTACGTTCTTGTAACGGTGCAAGGCGCGGCGAATCGGCAAGGCGATTTCGCCCGGCGACAGCACGGCAGTCGCCACTTGATAGAGCAAGGGTTGAAACGTGTGATGATTTTTGCGATCAATCAAAATCACTTCGACATCTTTGTTGCCCAGCGCTTTCGCCGCATTCAATCCGCCAAATCCGCCTCCGATGATGACAACTTTTGGTTTGTTTGACTGCCGTTTCATGCAATGTCCTCCTTCTTCTTCCTTTTTTGGCTCAGCGATGAGCCAGTTCTACGGTTTGCGCTGGAATCATTTCGCCACTCTGCGACGCAATGTCTGCGGAGTTTGAATCCCCTTGTTCAACAGGCCCGTCCCACTTCACCAACTTCAAATCCAGCACGAAGATGGCGTACAGCACAGGTACCAACAGCAAGGTGACAACCGTCGCAATGCTCAATCCGCCGATTTGCGCGTAACACATTGGCTCCCACAACGGACCGCCGTGCGCCGCCAACGGAAACAACGCAATTACCGTCGCGCCGACCGTAATCAGCACAGGTCGCAGTCGCATAATCCCTGCATCCAGCAAAGCTTCGCGCAAGCTTTCGCCGCGTTCGTGCGCTTCTTCAATGAAATCAAACAAGACGATGACGTGGCTGACGATGACGCCGACCAAACTGACGCAGCCCAGAAAGGCCATAAAGCCAAAGGGCGTTCCCATTGCCCACAACGCTGCCAACGCGCCCACCATTCCATAAGGAATCGCCGCGAAGACGATCAACGGTTTGATGGCATGTTTGAATTGGAAGACCAGCGCCAGAAAGATGGCGATAATGGAAATGACCAGAATGACAGCCAGATTCTTGAAGCCTTTGACCTGCTCTTCCTGTTCGCCGCCAATTTCCATTTTGTAACCGGGAGGCAAGGCAGCGGCGAACGCATTCAATTGTTCGCGTGTGGCTCCCATTACTTCCGAAGGCAATCTGCCTTCTTTCGGAAAACAGGAAACCGTGATGGTGCGGAACTGGTTTCGACGACGCAGCTTTTCGGTTTGCATGTGGTATTCAACCGATGAAACCTGTCCCAACGGCACGCGCCCGGTTCCCTGCGAGGAATAAACGTACAAATTGTTGAGGTCTGTCAGTTGCGCGCGCTCTTCCATTCGCAGCCGAGCAACGACGGGAATTTCCTTGTCGCCTTCGCGCAGTTTGGTCACCAGATATCCGCTGGTGGCAGTGGCCGAAGCCGCAGCAACGTCGTAATTGGTTACGCCTGCAAGATTGGCGCGATCCGGATCCGTGTGCAGTCCGACGGTGAAGCTTTCATCGCCCCAATCGTCGCGCACGCGCGTGGCATACGGCGTCGAGCGGAAAATCTCCTTGACCTGCTCGGCTTGCGAGCGCAGCAAGGCCGCGTCTTCGCCCGAAATCCGAATCTGCACCGGTAAGCCCACGGCCTTGCCCGATTCCAACTGCCGCACGTCCACGCGCGCGCCTGTCACGGCAGCGTTCAACGCTTCCTGCAACGGTTCGATCAAATGTTCTGTATCGTGTTTGTCTTTGACCTGGATGATGATCTGCGCGTAATTGAGTTGCTGTTGTTCCGGTGCAACGGAAAACCAGAATCGCGGGCCGCCTCCGCCGATGAAGGTCGTCAGCGATTGCAGCATTTCGCCTTTTTGATGCTCTTTGCCGTATTCCTGCACGACATCGCGGATCACTTCTTCGGCGCGATGCGCGGCTTCATTCGTCGCCGTAAGCGGCGCATCTTCCGGCAGCCACACATCCACATAGGACAGGTACGACAAATCTTTCGGGAAAAATTGCTGCTTGAGCTGGCTCATGAAAATGCCACCGAGAACCAGAAACACGAGCGAGCCAGCCAGTACTTTCCAACGATGAGTGATCGCGCCGTTGCCGATGCGGTAATAAAACGCGGCGAAGCCTTTGTTGCGGCGTTCGGCAATCGGCGTTTCCACTTTCGGGCGCAACAGGTAATACCCCAGCAACGGAATGAAGGTCATCGAAACCAATCGCGAAGCCACCAGCGAACAGGTCAGCACAACCGGCAGCGAGTACACGAATTCGCCCGTCGCGCCCTGCAAAAACAGGAACGGTAGATAAGCGACGATGTTTGTCACGGTCGCATACATAATCGCTTTTGCCAGCTTCGTTGGCCCCAACCATGCGGAAATCACAGACGGATGTCCTGTCGCCAGATCGCGCTTGATGGCATCGCCCGCAACAACCGGATCGTCCACCAACAAACCCAGCGCGATGATCAAGCTGGCGACGGAAACCTGCTGCAAATCAATGCCCACTGCGTGCATCATTCCGAACGTCATCAACAACGTGATCGGCATGGAAAGCGCCATCAGCGCCGCCGAACGCCATTCCCAGAATCCGATCAAGGAAACGATGACGACCAAAAACACGGCTTCGTACAAACTGTTCATAAACAGATTGACGTTTTCGCGCACCTGCAACGGTTGGTCGGAAGTTCGCGCCATTGCCAAATCTTCGGGCAACCGCGTTTTCAGATCGGCCAATGTTTCGTCAATCGCTGCGCCGAATTTGTCTATCTGTTCGCCGGAGCGCATTTGCACAGCCAAGGTGACGGCGCGCGTGCGATGCCATTCGCCTTTGCCGTCGCGCCAGTTGTAGTAATTCAGAAAGCGCGCAGGGCTGTCGTAACCGCGCACCACATCTGTCAGATCGCGCAGGTATACCGGCGCGCCACCCGCCGACGAAGTCACCGTCACATCCCCGATTTCTTTTTCGCTTTTGAATTCGCCGCTGGGATCAATCGAAAGATTTTTTCCTTCGACCGCAAGCTGCCCGCCCGGCAACGTGATGTTGCGCGCGTTCAAGATGTCCGGCAGCTTCGACGTTTGGATGCCGTAAGCCGCCAGGCGTTCCTGCGAGTAGTATAGAAACACGCGTTCATCCAGCAGCCCGGAGCGCGAGACTTTGGAAACCATCGGCAAGGTCTTGATGGTCTTTTCGATCAAATCCGTGAACTGATCGAGTTCGTGGTAGCTGTATTTGTCGCCCGCTACCGCAGCGAGTTTCGCGCGCGTTTCCTGCGGATCGCGGATCACGACTGGTTGCCAGGCGTCCGGATGAAGTTCCGCTGTCTGCAAATGCTCGCGCATAAACTGCCCAGCAGTATTCAGGAACGCTGCGTCGTCCCCATTGAAAACGCCATCCACGCCAATGAATCCTGCACCTTCCATCAGCCTGGCTTCGTGCAACAGGTTTTGTTTTTTCAGATATTCGACAAACAAATCGCGGTGTTTGCGCACCGGTTCCAGATTTCCCCCGACCAGCGATTGCGGCAGACAAACGATTAATGCAGAGCGGTTGGTAGTACCGCCTTTAGGCGGAACTTGCCCCGGAAGTCGAGCCGTTTGGTTGAGAGCGCTGCCGCCTGAAGGCGGAACTACAAGCTCATTTTGTGAACGAGACTGTTCGATTGCGGATTTGATCGCTGCGGCGCGCAACTCGACTTCGACCTCACTCACCTTGGGACTGGCAACCGTCAACATCAGCGCCGCCGTATCGCCAAAATCTTTGACAAAGTTGATGGGCCCGGCGCCGTCGGGCAGGTCATGAATGCCGTCGAGCTTCAATTTGATGTCGTCGAGTTCCTTGCCCGTCTCTTTCAGGTTTTCGTCCAAATCCAGGTACACAACCGACAATCCCGTGCGCGAGATAGATTCGATCTTCGTTACCTTGGCGTTGGCGGCAATCTGCGTTTCGACTTTTTTGGTAACCAGTTGTTCGATCTTTTCCGCGCTTGCGCCGCGCCACGGTGTCAATGCAACCGCCGTCCGCACCTGCACTTCCGGGTCTTTGCGCTGCGGCATGCTCATATATCCGTAAATTCCCCACAGACAGGTGGCGACCAGCAGCACCCAGGCGATGTGCCGCGTTTCGACAAAGAAGCGTGAGGTGTTGTGCGTTTTCTTGATGATTTCGTCATCAGTGCGATGTTGTGACATAAGGTTTCTCCCTCCTGAAATGTGGCGCGGGTTCTTTACCCGCACTGTGAGAATCAGCGCGGGTAAAGAACCTGCGCCACATTCTTTTCGCTACGGAATGATCTGAACCGGTTGGCCGTCTAGCGTCAGCGTCGAACCGGTTGTAATAACGCGTTCGCCGGGGTTGACGCCTTCCAGCACGACAATTGTGTTGCCCAACGCTTCGCCGAGTTTGACGACGCGGGAACGCGCGATGACGTGGCCGCCCTTTTCTTCAATCACGAAAACGGCGTATTGATCGGGTTGATTTTTGGCGCGCACGATTGCCGAAACGGGCACGACCATCAGCGGTTGCGCGGGCGCGGCGGGAGCGATTTCCAGCGAAGCGATCATTCCAACTTTGAGCGCTTGGTTTGAATTGGGAATCGTGACTTCGATTTCAAAGACGCGGCTTTTCGGGTCAGCCGCCGGAGCAACGCGCGTGATCTGGCCGTGAAATTCGGTTCCCGGCAGCGATTCCGTGCTGACCGTCAGCGCAGTTCCGAGCTTCAGTTTATTGACGACCAAATCCGGCACGCCAAAGACGGCTTTGACAGAACTTGTATCGGCAACCGTGAATCCCGTTTTGCCCGCCGAAACCAACGCGCCAACTTCCACGCTCTTTTGAATAACGACAGCATTCATCGGCGCGCGAAGCGCAGTGTCGCGCAACGGAATCGCCGCTTCGGCAACCACGGCTTGCGACCCTTTGACTTTGGCGCGCAACATTTCGATTTGCGCCTGTGCGGAAGCCGCTTTGGCTTCGACAACGGCGACTTGTGACCGCGCGGCATCGCGTTTGGCTTCGGCGGCTTCAAACTGCGTTTTAGCCGCGTCGTAATCCGCCTTGGTCATGCTCTGGCTGGCGAACAAATTTTTCGCCCGCTCGAAATCCAGCCGCGCTTTTCCGAACGCGGCTTCAGATTCCGCCAACTGCGCTTTGCTGGACGTGATGGAAGATTGCGCTTCGGCAAACTGCGCCTGTCCGGATTCCAACCCCGACTTCGCTTCGGCAACTTGCGATTCGGCCTGGTTCACTTTGACGGCGAAATCGCTCTGCCGCACCCGCGCCAATACAGCGCCTTGCGCCACCACATCGCCTTCCTGAACATCGCGCAAATGACCATCCACACCGCGCGCCTGCATCAATCCTTCGACATAACCGCCGACTTTGAAGGCGAGTTCCACTTGCTTCATCGGTTCGATATTTGCCGAATACCGCAATCCGTTGCTGACGGAATTCATCTCTACGGTTTTGACTTTGACGGAAACCGGCGCGTGTTCCGCTGTCGCAGTTTTCTCGTGGCAGCCGGTCAGAAAGACAGCGCAAAACAACGCGCCGAGCATCAGTGCAAAATTCGTTTTTCCAAAATTCGTTTTCATTGATCCCCTCCAATTGCTTTTTCAAAATCGGCTCTGGCGGCCCAGAAAGACAGCAGCGCCTGTTGATATTGATGCTTGGCTTCGGCCAGCGAGTTCTGCGCGTTCAACACGTCTTTCAATAGCGCAGTCTGCATCGAGTAACGATTGGACGCGACGCGCACCTGTTCCAGCGCGGTATCTTCGGCCAAACGCCCGATGGCCAGCAGTTGATGTGATTGTTGAAGCTTGCGGAATTTGGCGTTGACTTCCATCAGCACGCCGCTTTCGGTTTCGCGCGCGTTTTGTTCCGCTTGTTCGATGATGTGTATCTTTTCGGCAAGCTCACGCTTTTTGCGTCCCCAATCGAACGGCTCCCAACTGAGCGAAATGCCGATGGTCGAAATTTGTCGCGGCGCAAAATTGATGTTCTGCGGCGAAGCGTAGGTAAAGCTAAAACTGACATCGGGAATGTATTCCGACTTTTTGATCTTTTTGTCGTACTGCGCTTGCTTGATTTTCAACCGCGCTTCCTGAATTTCGGGCCTGTTCTCAATCGCTTTGGCGCGCGCTGAAACAAGATCAACTTCGTAGCGGCTGAACGCTGGCGCAGGGCTGACCGAAAATTCCGTATGAATATCGCGCCCCATCAACTGATTGAGCTTTTCCTTTTGCGAAGCCAATTGGTCGTTCAATTCCTGCGCTTCGTATTCGGATTTGGCCAACCGCGTTTTGACTTCCAGGCCTTCGGATTTCAGCGCCACCTGCTGGACGATGTAATCGCCGGTCACGCGATCCAGTTCGCGGTACAACTTGATCGTTTCCGCCGTTGTGCGCAGCGCGCTTTGCGTTTGCAGGATGGCGTAATATGCCTGCTTCACGTCGTTGATGACGGTTTGTTGCTGCGCGCGAACTTGCTGCTGGGCAAGCTCTCGTCCGGCGTCGAGCTGTTTCAAATTCAAGCCGATACGATAAAGCTGCGATATAGGCTGGTTGATCTGGCCGACCATCACGAACGTCGGACGGCGCGCTGTGCTGATCACCGTATCTGTGGACGGAATCGGCCCGATGCCGGGGTAATTCCCAAACACGCCTTGATCAAACTTGAAATCAATCGAAGACAGTAATTGCGAACCGAGCGCGCTGAATTTGAACTCTGGCAATCGGTGCGTGCGCGCCGCAGCCAATCGCTCTTCGGATTTGTTGACTTCCAACGCGGCAACTTTGACTTGGCGGTTGTCGCGCAACGCCAGTTCAATCGCCTGCTCCAACGTCAGCACTTCGGTCGAAGCCTGTTGGGCAAAAACGATGCGCGGGCAAATGAACAAAGCCGCCAGCAGAACCAATTGAATTATTCGTTTCGACATAACGTTCCCTCCTTAGTTTGTCGTGGTCAACCAGTGATTTCTTTTATGATTGCTTGCGTCATTAACCCTGCCGCCGCGAACTGCACGCCGTGGCGGTGCAGTTCGGTCAACAGGATGATTCCTTCGGAATCAATTCGGGTCATCGCGGATAAATCCACCAGCAATGGCAGGCCAGGATTAGCGTTTGCGACCTTTTGCCAGCACGTTTTCAACTCTTCCACCGGCGGTCCTGCCAGGCTTCCTTCGACGATGAAACGTGTTGCCATTGCTTCGTGGTTGATCGTGATTCTGAGCATACCGGCGTCTCACATCTGTTTGGCGATCAGCTTCGACGCGGCGTACGCATCGAAGGGCGAAAGCAAAATCATCATCAGCCAGATCGGAATCGTAATCAGAATCATCGTTGCGCGCCGTGCGAACCGATTGCCGTTTGCCGCCAACTCCGTGGTGACGCGTCTGGCCAGCGGCAAAGAAACCGGCCAGCGACTGTCCAATTGCCCAAACGGCACGGTTGCATACGGCGACGATTCTCCTCTCAGGTCATTGGTGGTTTTGCGGCGCAGCAAATCGGCAATCGCCAACAACTCCGTGTACTCGCCAAGCCCCGTGCCGCAATGGCGACAAAACCTGTCGTGTTCGTGAATCGCCGATTGGCACTTCATACAAAGATCGAATGCAAATGATTTGTCTGGTTGTGAATACATACTTCGTCTCTTGCGACCTCATTGCGCTGATCCGCTGTTACCAGGCGCGTTTCAGGCTCTCGTTTCTGGTTGGGGCAATGCCGTCCGCGGTGTTGCCCCATCTCCTGCCGAACGAGTCCGAAATCCCCAGCGCCAACATAAATGCGCAGCCTCCAACGAAAATCAGCATGGTGAAAAGAAAAGCCACGATTGCCATCAGTGCCCTCCACTCCTTTTCATCGAGCCTCCTTGCCGGAAGCTCTTCGTTTCACTTGCGGGTGCGTTCTCACTGCGCCGCATCCAAACTGTGTCCGGCTTTTCGGCAAACCGCTTTTCCTTGCGGTTGCCTTTTTGCCCTTTGACGATCGACGAATAGGGCAATCGCTTTGCCAAAGCGCAACGCAAGCTGTGAAGCGCAATCAAATCGGTGAATGGAAAGAAGTTAGGCTGTAGAAAAGGATTGGGAAGAATTGGCGCCGATGCCGAGTGCCGACGCATTTGCCGCCGAAATTTCGGCAATTACCAAAATATCGGCACTATCGTTGGCGGGAAATGCCGAGTTTTTGCATGCGCGCTTGCAGCGTGGTGCGTTTGACGCCGAGCCGTGTTGCTGCGCCATTGGGGCCGCTGATGACCCAACCGGTTTCCTCCAGCACGCGCAGGATGTGTTCGCGTTCGTTGTCTGCCAGCGTCGCGTTGGCCGAAGTTGCAGTGCCGTCCGCCGCCTTCTTTGCGGGCTTCATTTCATGGAGTGGTACTTCCAGCGCCGGGCCACGCGAAAGGATGACGGCGCGTTCGATGACGTTTTCCAGTTCGCGGATATTGCCGGGCCAATGATATTGCGTCAGCGCCGCCATCGTTTCCGCCGGAATCGTTTCCAGTTGTTTGTGCATTCGCTGGGCAAATTTCTGCGCAAAAAACCGTGCCAGCAATGGAATGTCTTCGCGACGTTCGCGGAGTGGCGGCAAGAGAATGGGAAAGACATTCAGCCTGTAAAACAAATCGCCGCGATATTGTTTGTCGGCAACCATTTGTTCCAGGTTGCAATTGGTCGCGGCAACCAACCGCACGTCAACGCGCTGTGTGCGCGTGCTGCCCAACCGTTCAAATTCCTGTTCCTGCAACACGCGCAGCAGCTTGGGCTGCAATTCCAGCGGGATGTCGCCGACTTCGTCCAAAAACAGCGTGCCTTTGTTCGCCAGTTCAAATCGTCCGATGCGCTGCGAAATGGCTCCGGTGAACGCGCCTTTTTCGTGGCCGAACAATTCGCTCTCCAGCAAGCCCATCGGAATCGCTGCGCAGTTGAGTTTGACCAGCGAACGCTCGCGCCGTTCGCTCAGGTTGTGAATTGCGCGCGCGATCAGCTCTTTGCCCGTGCCGGTTTCGCCGCGAATCAAAACGGTGGAATCGGTCGGCGCAACGGTTTCGACCTGTTTCAAGATTCGTTGAAGCGAAGCACTGGCGCCGATAATCCGTTCGAAGTTCCATGCGGTTTGAATCTCTTCTTCCAAATACAGCTTTTCTTCGGCCAGTTTGTTTTTGATCGCTTCAATTTCGCGATAGACCAGCGCGTTATCCACCGCGATGGCGATTTGTTGCCCGATCTGCATCAACAATTCGGCGTCTTCTTCGGTAAATCCATCCGCGCGAAAACTGAGCACATCCAGCGTGCCCAACACTTTGTCGCGCGTGATGAGCGGCACATGGCAACCGGATTTGAACCCGGCAGAAGCCATCAAGCGAACCATTTCCGTGGAATCGGGGTTGGCTTCAAAGCTGCGAATCAAAACCGGTTTCCGCGAAGTAAACGCCTTGCCGGCGCCGGTTCCCTTGAGCGGAATCAAATCGTTTTTCCCGAATAACTCCTGATTTCGCTGGGAATCCAGAGCCTGCACACGCAATTGATTGGCTTCCGCGTCATACAACGCCATCCCTGTAAAATCGTGCGACAACACCCGGCGAAGCCCTGTGGAAATGGCCACCAGCAAATCTGGCAAGTTCAGGTTGGAGACGACAGCATTATTAATGTCCAGCAGCAATTGCAGCCGTTTGGATTGCCGTTGCGCCTGTTCTTCGGCTGCACGCGCCCGTTCAAAGTTCATGGCGTTATCCACGGCGACGGCGATCTGACCGGCGATATGCGTAAATAGCTCCGCGTCTTCTTCAGAAAATGCGTTGACCACTTTGCTGACCATCGCCAGCGTTCCAATCGCGCGCCCCTGGGAAACCAGCGGCGCAATACAGCCCGATTGCATGCCGCCAGCGGCAACGCTTCGCGCCACCACAGAGGAGGAATTTTCCAGCATCTGGCGTGACACGATGATGGTTTGCTGCGATTTCATCACACGTTCGGAAGGCGTGCCTTCCATCGGCACCAATTCGCCTTCGCCGGCAGTCGGATTTCCCTGAAAGATCGGATCGAGCGCGAAAACGCGCAGCTTGCCGGAATCTGTGTCTAATACCGTTACCCAGATTCCATCGCAGTTGATGACTTGTTGCAGGTAATCGGAAATAACGCTGATCAATTCGCGCAAATTGCGATGCGCGACGATGCTTTTGCCAACGTCCAGCAAAAAAGCTAATCGCCGCAACTTGTCGTCAACTGGGGATGGTTGCAATCCGGCATCCATTTCGTTTCCTCCGAATGCTGCGCGGTTTTCAGCCGCTGATTAAGCGCTGTCCGAAAAATGTCAGCCAAAGGTGTGCGAACTCTATCGTCGCTTCGAGCGCGCATCAAGCTTGTCACAGCTTTGAGAACAGAATTGATGCCGACACTTCGGCATTCGCCAACATTTGGGCACTCGGCATTTCGGCACTTCCGATCGTCAGTTTCAATCCGGCCTGCTTAACTTGTTTCTCTTCACAGACTTGATTGCGTCTTCAGAATGATCGGCCGTTTGGTCTTGAGATTGCTCTTCTTCGCAACGTCGTAAACGAAATGCTGGTTTTTGGTAACGCGTTGGCAGAAGCCAATCCCGATGCCAAATAGCGCGATGCTGCCAGTCAGTTTGAAAACCAAATAGATTCGTAACTGCTCAGCCGTCTTCGTCGCGTTAGCCACGGTTGAGTTTAGCCGGGCGTTTCAACGCCGGGTAAGAGAGTGAGAAAGCCTTCGCGTCACGTCAGTGACGCCTGAATTCAATCGTCGCTAACGCGACGAGGGGGCCAAATCTTCCGTCCACCGTGAGTTGAACCCCACGGCTAAATTCAGTCGCCGCGAACGCGGCAGAGACTGAGCAGTTACCTGGATCCATTGAAAGGGAGAAGAGGAATCATGGAATTACTGTTACTGATCGTAATGATGGTGTTCAGCAGTTTTTGTCTGCTGATTTTGCTTCTGGCTGTTTTCAGCCTGTATCGCAAAAAGGTGGATGAGCCGCAGGAGCAAAGCAATCAAATAAACACGATGTGATTGGCCGGAAGATCGCCTTCCGGCATCGCAAACAACGACTTAACCACGAGGAGAAAGAGGACATGAAAGACAAACAACAATTCAAAGGGAAACCCTTGAAAGCGATTTTAAGCCTGGCGGCAAGCATTTGCCTGCTGCTGGTCGTCACCGGCAGCGCCCTGGCGCAACAAGTGCGCGTGGATTTCGACAAGACCACGGACTTTTCAACATACAAAACCTTCGCCTGGATCAATGGCACGCCTGCGCAAAATCCCTTGGTGCATCAGCGAATCGTTTCCGGAATCGAAGCCCAGCTTGCGGCAAAAGGAATGCGCAAGGTTGAAAGCAATCCGGATTTCGTCATCACCTACCACGCCGCCACGGACACGCAGGTTTCCATCAACACGATGGGCGGAGGACCGTTAGGCGGTTGGCGCTTCGGCGCAGGGACGGCAACCGTGGACAAAATTCCCGTCGGACAATTAATGGTGGACATCGGCGATGCGCACGCCAGGAAATTCATCTGGCGCGGCACTGCCAACGGCACCATCAGCAGCAAACCGGAAAAGAACGAAAAGGCGCTCTACAAAGCATTGACGAAGATGTTCCAGAACTTCCCGCTGCCGCCGGACAAGAAATAAAACATTTGTTGAATACACAGAAAGAACCACAGAGCGCCAGAGGATTTATGGAGCTCTGTGGCCTCTGTGGCCAATGTAAACCACGTTGAAATCTGATCGAACTCAGAACAAGCAGAATTGGAACGGGAAAAATAGACAGGATCGAGACGATTGAACAGGATGATCGCCAAACCAGTTCAAGTCTTATGTTCATCCTGTGAAACTCTGTCAATCCTGTCTCAAAGTTTTGGGTTTGATTTAGGAGGCTAGGTTTGATGAATACAAAGACACATCAGTCAAAGTTCAAAACTTGGGTTCTGTCGGCAATGGCCTTGTTGCTGTTTGGCGCGCTGGCCGTCGAGGCGCAAGACCCCGCGCAACTTAAAGAAGCGTTTTCGCGCGCGCATCAACAAAACGAACAGGCGTTGAGGCAGTACACCTGGAAGTCGCGGAACGAAGTCAGAAAGAATACCGAAATCAAAAACACGCAGGTGTTCCAGATGCGTTACGACGCGTTTGGCAATTTGCAGAGAAGTCAGATCGGCGGTTCTGCGCCGCCTCAAATGCCGAAAGGCCCGATCTTCGGCCACATCGCTCAGAAGAAAAAAGAAGACTTCATCGAGTTGATGGGTGATTTGCGCGAACAGGTGCAGGCCTACAGTCATCTTTCCCCCGCCAAAATGCAGGCGTTTTTGGCCAGTGCGACCATTTCCGGCAGATTGGATCAGGGCGTCATTCAAATTCAGGGCGGCAACATTCTGCAAGCGGGCGATGGCATAACCATCTGGCTGGACGCGAAAACCCGTCGGCAGCGCCGCGTGGAAATCCTGACCTTCGTGGAAAGAAACCCGGTGAGAGCCGTGATCGAATTTGGCGAACTTCCGGCAGGCCCAACCTTCATGGCGCGGACCGTCGTGAACTACCAGAAAGAATCGCTGCAATTGATCACGGAAAACTTCGATTACGAACGCATGAGGTAATTTATGAAGCGGATTTCAAAACAACTTTTTTATGCCTTGTTCGCCGCTTGTTTACTGACGGCGTTTAAGTCAGCAACTGTTGCGCAAACTGCGAGCTATCCAAACGCCAGACAATCGGCAGCGACGACGGACCAAGGATGGCCGCGTACGGTTGCCAGTGGCGCAACTTCTCTTTCAGTTTATCAACCGCAAATCGAACAGTGGAAAGACAATCTACTGGAAGCGCGTACCGCCGTTGCAATCACCGCCAATCAAAGCAAACAACCAACGTATGGCGTGATTTGGTTTGCAGCGCGAACGGAAATTGACAAGGTCAATCGGTTAGTGACGTTGACGGATTTCAACATCACCAAAGTCAGTTTCCCGGCAACGCCGGAGCGAGCAACAACTTATCAAGCCATCCTGCAGGCACAGGCGCCAAAGGTTAGCCAGACAATCGCGCTCGACCGTTTGTTGGCCGATATGGCAATCACACGCGCCAAGATCACCAGCACGGGTTATCAACTCAAAAATGATCCACCGGACATTCTGTTCAGCACTCGGCCAGCGATTCTGGTTCTGATTGATGGCGAACCGGCTCTGCGTCCAGTGAGAGACACGCAGCTTACCCGCGTCATCAACACACGTGTGCTACTCCTGCGGGATGAAGCGAAGAATAAATACTACCTTCACCTGATGGATGGCTGGATGGAATCCGACACCGCGGTTGGCCCGTGGAGCATTGCCTGGAACGTTCCGCACGCAGTGAATAAAGCTTTGGCAGCGGTGGCACAGACAAGGCAGGTAGATTTGCTGGATGGGGCGGACGACAAGAAGCCTTCGCTCCGTGAAGCTGCACAGCGAAATGCTTTGCCTGTGATTTATGTCAGCTTGAAACCCGCGGAGTTGCTTCAATCCCAGGGCGAACCGCAATTCGCGCCAATCGAAGGAACACAACTCCTTTCCATGACCAATACCGAAAACGATATCTTCGTGGATACGCTCACGCAAGATCGGTACGTGCTGATTTCCGGCCGTTGGTTTCGCGGCAAATCCCTGAATGGACCGTGGGAATATGTGGGTGGTGACTGGCTGCCTTCGGATTTCGGCAGGATTCCGCCGACACACGAAAAGGCCAGCGTGCTGGCGTCGGTTTCGGGAACTTCGCAAGCGAATGAAGCTTTGATCGCCAACGAAATTCCGCAGACCGCAACCATTTCGCGTAACGTGGCGAAGCTGACGGTTGAATACGACGGGCAACCACAGTTTCAACCCATCGAAACTACAACATTGAAGTACGCCGTGAACACTTCGACGCCGGTCATCGCCGTTAGCGGCAATTACTACGCGGTCGAAAATGGCGTCTGGTTTGTGGCCAATTCGGCAATGGGGCCTTGGGTCGTTGCCACTTCGGTTCCGACGACGATTTACGCCATCCCGCCGAGTTCACCTGTTCACCGCGTAACATACGTCAAAGTGTACGGATCAACACCGGAAGCAGTTTATGTCGGTTACACGCCCGGTTATTACGGAACGGTCGTTTCCGCCAACAGCGTGGTGGTGTACGGCACAGGCTGGCGCAATCGGCCTTATCTGGGCACGTACTGGTATGGTTCCGCCTACACTTATGGTTACGGCGCGGGGTTTAGCTGGAGCGTTTATGGCGGCTGGAGAGTGGCTTACGGCATCGGCTACGGGTGGAGCAATTATTACTACCCAGCGCCTTACTACGGCGGGTATTACACGGCGTATGGCTGCTGCGTTTACGGCGGAGCAGCAACGGCAAACGTGTACGGACGTTGGGGAAATGTCGCGTACTCAGGAACCAGAGCCGCGTGGGCCAATCCCTACACCGGCAATGTTGGCCAGGGGGCGGCATTTTCCGGCGTCAACACCGTCACCGGCACGCGGTACAACGGTCGCGCCTTCACGAACACCAATATGTATACCGGCACATCGGTTTCGGGTGCGGGCGGCGCAGCTTACAACCCGTACACGGGCAAAGGCGCTGTCGGGCAAGCGGGTGTGGCAACGAATCCTTACACCGGCAATGCCGCAGCCGGTGCAAGAGGCGTAGACTACAATTCGCGCACGGGTGTGGTCAGTGGTGGCGCAGCGGGCGCAACCTACAATGCTTCGACCGGCCAGGTTACCGCAGGTGGCAAGGGCTTCGCCTACAACACGCGGACAGACACTGGTGTGGCGATTGGCAACAACAATGTTTACGCAGGTCACGATGGCGAAGTCTACCGCTACAACAAATCTGATGGTTTGCAGCAGCACACCAATAGCGGCTGGCAATCGGTAACCCGTCCAACAGAAATTCAAAACATCCAAAACCAACAAGGGGCGAGAATCACAGGGCAACAGCGGTGGGAGAGTTTCCGTTCGGCTGGGAGTCTCAACGGAAATTCTGGTGTCGTAGGCCCTCGGTTAGGCTCTGGTGAAGGACCGCGGTTCGGTTCCGGCGGAGGGCTTCGCGGCGGCGGGCGCATTCGGCGCTAACATCATTGAATCAATTTCAACGCGTGAGGCAGCGCTTCAATAAGCTTGATGCGACTGCTTCGAAGCAATCAACTGTAGCCGCAAGGCGATTATCAAAGGAGAAGGAAAATATGAAAAACGGGATTCGTACGATTGCGACAACCATTGCGCTGACGCTGGCACTTTCACTGGCCGCTGTCGCGCAAACGCAATCCACAACGGTTAACGGCGGAACCGTCACAACCAGCGTGCGGGGCGGTAAGGTGTATCAAAGCCCGAATGGAGGCGTGGTTGCCAGAGGTTCGCGTGGTCGCACCGTCACCAAAGATCGGAATGGCGCTGTAACAGCAAAAGGCTCGAATGCGGGTGTTGCGGTTGCCCCCAATGGCAACGCGGCGGCTTATGGCCCGAACCGCACCGCTGTTCGCAAAAACGGAACCGCGACCGTTCGCCAGCGGTAATTTCGTATGGGTTGCAGGCCAGTTAAGCGCTGACCTGCAATCCATATTCGATGCTTTCCACCAATGCCGCCCACGAAGCGGCGATGATGTTGCCCGCCACGCCAACCGTGTTCCAGGAACGTTCGCCATCGCTGGTTTCGACGTGAACGCGCGTTTTGGCTGCGGTCGCGTGTTCGCCGTCCAGAATACGGACTTTGAAATCAATCAGGTGGAAATTGTCAATTTGCGGATAATGCCCGCGCAGGG
Organism: Acidobacteriota bacterium; assembly: GCA_016789645.1. Taxonomy (GTDB): domain Bacteria; phylum Acidobacteriota; class Blastocatellia; order RBC074; family RBC074; genus RBC074. The sequence continues at coordinate 33,269 of JAEUQP010000454.1, forward strand.
CTTTCCGCAAGGCCTGATCCAGCGCGTGAACCGGCCCGTCGCCCAAACTGGCGGTGTGTTCTTCGTGGTCGCCGACTTTCAGTCGAACAATGGCTTCGGGTTCGTTCTGCGATCCCAGCCAAATGCGATATTCAATCGTTTCAAAAAAATGCTTGCGACGACCGAGCGCGCTCCACGCCAGCAACTTGAACGAAGCTTCCGCGTCTTCGAATGAATACCCCTCAAATTCCAGCGTCTTCAATTGAGCCAGCAACCGCCGAGCGGCTTCGGGATTTTTCGTGAACTCTTCGCCAAT
>JAEUQP010000521.1 GCA_016789645.1 Acidobacteriota bacterium
GTTTGACCGTGGCAGGCAGCGCAATGCGTTTGATAAAGCTGTTTGCCGCCAAGCTGAGCGGCATTCCCAAAGGCCGTCAGCGCGAACGCACAACACAGCAAAAGACATTTGATTCGATCGATCATTTTTTCAGTTTATCCGTCGTGAAAATTGGGAAGCGGAGTATCAGCCAGAGGGGGCGATCTTATCAATTTCCTGGCGGTTTCGTTTCGGAAGTAAGTGGCCACTTACTTCTTGGCTTGCCAGTCTTCGCGGTCGTGTGGTAAGTAGGTACTTACTTACAATGAAGTCGAGAAGGCAGAATGTTGGTTTGAAGCAAAACTTGAAGGAAAAAAGAGCTGATTCGCATCTGAAAGAGTCAGCCAAACGCCAGTAATGACACCGAAAAAAGTACTTGAAGAAAAAACGGATGCCAAAGCGCCCGCGCGGATGACTGCGGAAGATCGTCGGCAGCAGATATTGGAAGTTGCCATGGAGCTTTTTTCGCAAAGAGGGTTTCGCGGAACCACGACGAAGGAAATTGCGTTGGCTGCTGGTGTCAATGAAGCAATCATCTTTCGTCATTTTGCGACCAAAAGCGATTTGTATGCCGCGATCATTGACCAGAAGGCGAGTTCGGAGAATGTGCAGACGTTGCAGCGAGTGATTGACGAAGCGATGGGACGCGGCGACGACCGTCAGGTTTTTGAATCGTTTGCATTTCATATTTTGGAATTTCACGAGCACGACGATACCGCGATGCGGATTCTGTTTTACAGCGCGCTGGAAGGCCATGAACTGGCCGAGATGATTTTTACCAATCACATTTTGAAACAGCATCGCCGGTTGACTGAATACGTCAAAAAGCGGATTGCCGAGGGCGCGTTTCGGCCAGTAGACCCGATCATCGCCGTGCGCGGATTTGTTGGAATGGTGATGAATCAGGCGATGACGCGAAAATTTTTTCGACATACCGGTCGGGAATTCGTCAATTTCAGCAATCGCCAGGCGGCGGAGAAATTTACCGATTTGCTGATGGCTTCGCTGACCAATTTTGAATACGAAACGCCGCAATCGCGGCGCAAATAGCAAATAAACGAACTGAAGGAGAGGGACTCAATGTTGAACTTGATCGGACATCGGTGGGCGCTGGTGCTGGCGCTGGCTGCGGTTTTCACAGGAGCGGCTTGTTCCAGCAGCAAGTCGCAACCTGAAGCCACTGCCAATGCTGCCGTGGCGGCAACGCCGGAAGCCGTGGATGTGACGACGACGGCGGCGATTACACGCAGCTTGCAGCGCACGGTTGAAGTCGTTGGCTCGCTGGCGGCAGACGAAGAAGTCGTGATTGCCGCCCAGGCCGCCGGCGAACTGTCTCAACTCAATGTGGATTTCGGCAGTTATGTCACGCAAGGACAGGTGATTGCCCTGATAGATCAACGGGACGCCAAGTTGAAAGTCGAACAGGCCGAAGCCGCGTTGAAACAAACGATGGCGCGATTGGGCATGAAGGAGGGAGAGAAATTCGATTTCAATCAAAATGCCGAAGTGCGTCAGGCCAAAGCGCAACTGGATTGGTCGCAGATGGATTTGGATCGGGCCGCCAAGCTGGTGGAAAACGGCGACGTCTCGCGTTCGATTTACGATCAAGCTGTGACGCAGAACAATCTGGCCAAGGCGCGCCATCAGGCGGCGATTGACGCCGTCAATCAGCAACTGGCCATTGTTGAACAACAGCGCGCGGCGTTGTCGTTGGCCAAAAAAGCCATTACCGACACGGTGGTTCGCGCGCCGATCAGCGGAGCCGTCAAGGAAAAATTCGCCAATCGCGGTTCGTATCTGGCCGTTGGCGGTCGGATTCTTTCGCTGGTCAAAATCAATCCTCTGCGGCTTCGCGCAGACATTCCGGAATCGTCAGCCGCCGCCGTTCGCAAAGGCCAGACCATGAATCTGACGGTCGAAGCGTTGGCAGGGCGCACGTTTACCGGGCGGATCGTTCGCATCGGGCCTTCGTTGAACGAGCAAACGCGCGCGTTGACGGTCGAAGCCGAAGTCAGCAATTCCGGCAATCAATTGCGACCGGGAATGTTTGCCAAATCCCAACTTATCACCGCCAACGACGCTCCCGCCGTGATGATTCCGGCGAAAGCCATCCTGACCGCCGCCGGGTTGTCCAAGGTGTTTGTGATTGAAAACGGCAAGGCGGTTGAGCGCATCGTCAAAACCGGCGTGAGCGACGGCGAGTTGATCGAAATCGTCGAAGGCGTGAAAACCAACGAAATCGTCGCCATCAGCAATCTGGAAAAACTGCAACAAGGCAGCGTCGTCACAAGTCGCTAAATCAGCAAAACAGGATGAACAAGATTTTCTACAGGATTTACGCAATGCTCAATTCCGGCAAGATTTTGGTCAGGTTTGAATCTTGCTCATCCTGAAAAAAATCATGTTGATCCTGTTTCAAAGTTTTCTGCTTCGATTTAGATCGCCGCAAGCTGCTTAAAGGAGAGAGAGAGTTATGCAGAAGTTAGCCGAAATTTGTGTGCGCCGTCCGGTGTTTGCCACGATGTTGATCATGACGATGATCGTGTTGGGCGTGTTTGCGTACAACCGATTGACCGTCGAACGGTTCCCGCGCGTCGAATTTCCGATCATCACCATTACCACGCGACTGCCCGGCGCGGCTCCTCAGGAAGTCGAAACCGAAATCACCGACAAGATCGAAGAATCCATCAACACCATCAGCGGCATTGAAGAATTGCGCTCGACTTCCTCGGAAGGCGTTTCGCTGGTGTTCGTGCAGTTCGAATTGGAGCGCGATCTGGATTCGGCGGCGCAGGATGTGCGCGACAAAATCAATCGTGCGATTCCGTTGTTGCCCAGCACGATTGAACAACCGACGGTGGAAAAGCTGGACCCTGACGCTTCGCCGATTATGACCATCGCCGTGGCGTCCAATCGCAATATCCGCGAAATTACAGAGTTTGCCGACAAGGTAATTCGTCGCCAGATCGAATCCGTCAACGGCGTCGGCCAAGTGCAAATCGTCGGCGGGCGCAAACGACAGGTCAACGTCAAACTCGACGCCGACAAATTGCGCGCGTACAACCTGACCGTGGCGCAGGTGTCCGGCGCATTGCAATCGCAAAACCTGGAAGTTCCCGGCGGCAGAGTCGAGCAGGAAGCACGCACGCTGAGCTTGCGAACGCTTGGCAGATTGCAAACGCCCGCGGAATTCAACAGCGTCGTTGTCGCCAATCGCAATGGGTATCCGATCAAAATTTCCGACATTGGATACACCGAAGATGGAGAAGAAGAGGAATTGAGCGCAGGGCGATTGGATGACAAGCCTGCTTTGTTGCTGCAAGTGCGTCGCCAATCGGGAACGAACACGGTGGACGTGGTCAAGGAAGTGAAAGAGCGGTTGGACGCGCTGAAGAAAAATCTGCCCGCCGGGTACACGATTGATGTGGTGCGCGACCAGTCGGTGTTTATTCTGGCGGCTTTCCATGCCATTCGCGAACACTTGCTGCTGGGATCATTGCTGGCGGCGCTGGTGGTGCTGCTGTTTATGCAGAACCTGCGGGCGACGATCATTTCCGGCATCGCCATTCCGTCTTCGATCATCGCCACATTTGCGCTAATGGATTATTTCGGCATTACGCTGAACGGCCCTTCGATGCTGGGGCTGACGCTTTCAGTCGGCATCGTGATTGACGACGCCATCGTCGTGCTGGAAAACATCTTTCGCTACATCGAAGAAAAAGGATACGAACCCTTCGCCGCCGCAATTGACGCGACCAAAGAAATTGGTCTGGCTGTGATGGCGACGACCTTGTCGCTGGTGGTGATCTTTTTGCCGCTCGGATTCATGCAGAGCATTTCAGGGCGGTTTTTCAAAAACGTGGCGCTGCCCATGGCATTTGCCATTGCCGTTTCCTTGATCGTCAGTTTTACGTTGACGCCTACCTTGAGCGCCCGCTTGCTGAAAAAACACGATCCCAACGAAGAAGGCAAGCACGAAAAACAGTCCTGGCTCATGCGCGTGCTGGATAACGGATACACCTGGTTGCTGACGCATGCGTTGCAGCATCGCATTCTGGTGGTAACGATTGCCGTGTTGGTGTTTCTGTCCACCGGGCCGCTGTTTATGAAAGTCGGCAGAGACTTTTTCCCGCAGGACGACCAGGGAGAATACGAAATCAGTTTGCGAGCGCCGGAAGGCACTTCGCTGCAAAGCACGTTGGATTTGACGCAAAAAGTTGCGACTGAAGTCCGCAAACTTCCTCACGTCAATTACACAATCACGACGGTGGGCGATGATCAGCAGCAAACCTCGAATCTGGCGAAAATTTACGTGCGCATGCACGATTTGAGCGTTCGCCCGGAACTGACCCAATTCCAGAGCATGGATCAGGTACGCACCAAAGTGTTGCCGAAGTTCGAGTCGTACAATTTGCGCCCGTTGGTGTCGCCGGTGGCGGCGATTGCTGGCGGAGGTCGAACCAATACGGACATTGCGTACAGCTTTCGCGGGCCTGA
>JAEUQP010000554.1 GCA_016789645.1 Acidobacteriota bacterium
GACCGGCAATTCGTACACCGATGTCGAAACCGCGCACACCGATGCGATCATGGCGTTTGATCTGGCGACGGGACGAGTTCGCTGGACGAATCAGTTGATGCCCAAAGACAACTTTCTGGTCGGATGCCGCCAACCCGGCGTAGGCAATTGTCCCGAACAAGCGGGGCCGGATTACGATTTTGGCAGTTCGGTGATTTTGCGAACGTTGCCGAACGGGAAACAGGTCATTCTGGCTGGGCAAAAATCAGGCGTGATGTACGCGCTTGATCCCGACAATCAGGGCAAAAAGATTTGGGAAGCGAAAGTCGGCAGCGGAGGCGCGCTGGGCGGCATTGAATGGGGCTTTGCCGCGAACAACGAAACTGTTTTCGTTCCCGTCGCCGATGTCAGCGGAGCGGCGCGCAAACCCGGCATCACTGCGTTGAAAATTGCCACAGGCGAACGGCTCTGGCATGTGCCTGCGCCTGCGGCAAAGTGCGCTTGGGGCACGACGCGCTGTTTGAATTCGCAATCGGCGGCGGCGACGCTGATTCCCGGCGCAGTTTTTTCGGGAACCGCCGATGGAATTCTGCGCGCCTATTCCACGAAAGACGGTGCGATTTTATGGAGCTACGACACGGCGCAACCGACTCCAACTGTCAACGCAGGCATAACCAAAGGCGGCACGCTCGACGGCGGCGGGCCTGTGGTCGTTAAGGGAATGCTCTACACCAACTCCGGTTACGGACGTTTGATCGGCCAGCCGGGCAATTTGCTACTGGCGTTTTCGGTGGATGGAAAGTGATGGGGGTGGTTGTCGTACCTGTGGGCTGACGTTATGCTGAAACCATTCTGGGAAGAAAAATGACGCGAGCGACCGTTCGCGCCGAAATTTTCACATAAGGAGCATTGCAGATGCCTGTCGTTGTTCAGGTGTTTTCCGATTACGCCTGTCCGTATTGTTATCTTGGCGGAATTGCGTTGCGTAATGCAGCGGCGGCCACGGGCGCGGAAATCGTCTGGCGAGCCTATCAACTGCGTGAATCCGGGCCGCCGAAGTTTGAACCGCGCGGCGAACGGATGAATGCAGCCTGGGGAAATTCCATTTACCCGATGGCGGAACGATTGGGCGCAAAGATCCGTCAGCCTTCGCACGCGCCGCTGACCCGACTGGCTCACGAAGCCGCTGCTTGGGCGCAGTCAAAACACAGCTTTGACCCATTTCACCAGCGGTTGTTCAAAGCCTTGTTTTTGGAAGATCAGGACATCGGCCAACTGGCTGTGCTGAAACAAATCGCCTGGCAATCGGGGTTGAATCCTGCCGATTTGGAAACGGCTTTGACGGAACATCGCATGGCGGACGAAGTGGACGAAGATTTGTTGATTGCCCGCACTTACGGAATCACGATGGTTCCCAGCTTCGTCATTGGCGGCCACGTGCTGGCCGGAGTTCAGGACGAAGCCGTGTTGATTCGTGCCATCGAATTGGCGCGCGACGGCAAACTGGAAGCTGAAACAAAAAAATTGCCGCATCTGCCGGTCAACATCACTCGAAATTAAACCAACCGATCTGGAAACAGGATTGACGCGATTTTTTTTCAAGATGAACAGGATGGTTGAACTGAGGTAATAATTTTTCTGGCTAAATCGAAGCAAGAAACTTTGAGACAGGATGGACATGATTTTTTTCAGGATGAACAGGATTCAAGCCAAGTTGGAACTTGATTGCTATTGATGATTCTGTAAATCCTGCTGGAAATCTTGGTCATCCTGTCAAAAGAGAATGTCCCAATGTTGCTTGCTCTGATTTAGCCTGTAAATCCTGAAAAAATCATATTCATCCTGTTTTGATGTTCGAGATTTGAAATGCAACAAACCATTCAACACATCGAAGCCGGAAAGATCGTCGCCATTTTGCGCGGAGATTTTGCCGGGCGCGAAGAGGAAGTTGTCGCCGCGATGATCGCTGGCGGATTGACCGCCGTCGAAATCACGTTGAATTCGCGCGATGCGTTTGCGGCGATTCATAGGCTGGCAAATCGTTTCGGTTCTCGAATGGCCGTTGGCGCAGGAACTGTGTTGACGCCGAATGAAGTGTTGCGCGCCTTTGACGCCGGAGCGCAATTCATCGTTTCACCCAACCGCGACATTGCCGTCATCGAAGAAACGAAAAAACGCGGATTGATCTCGTTGCCGGGCTGCTTCACGCCTTCGGAAGTGGTTGAAGCCATCAACGCCGGAGCCGACGCGGCAAAACTCTTTCCGGCGAATTCGCTTGGCCCGGCGTTTGTCAAAGCCTTGCGCGGCCCG
>JAEUQP010000686.1 GCA_016789645.1 Acidobacteriota bacterium
CGCTTTTTGGCTTCTTCAAACGAAACCGTCTGAGAGTGGGAAGCGACCAAGCCGCCATAAGCCAGCATATCAACAGAAACGATGAGCGCATCCGTTTTGGAATAGTCCTGGGATTTCAACCATTGTTCGATGCGTGCGATATCGCCCGGCGTCGTGAAACGGCCCAACAACTCTTTCGGCGGCACGGAGACTTTATGATCGGCGACGGCTCCGATCATTTGCGCAAACTGGCCAACTGCCGGGCGGTCGTCAATCGGTAACAACGTGATGTAACCAGCAGCGCCGAGCGGCCCCGGATTCATCGGCACAGGCTTGAACCTTGGGTCTTGCTTCCTTGAATCCTGAGCAAGCACCGAAAAGCAGCTCAGAAGAGCCATCATGATGCAAAGTGTCCACTGAAAAAATCGGGAAGGTCCAGGTTTCATTCCAAACTCCACATAGGTCGAACATTGCTTCTAAATCAAAACGGAGAACGCAACCGGGAGTTTAGCATCCCTCGTTACGTTCTCCGTATGTTTTGTCCGCAGTCAAATTTAGAAGTTGATGCGTCCGGCCAGTTGGATTCTGCGCGGCGAATTCAACTGTGTAGTGACGCGACCAAATTGTGAATCGTTGACGTTCGTCACCGGAGTGCCGAAGACCACGTAATTCATCGCGTTAAAGAACTCGCCGCGGAATTCAAATTTGACCCGCTCAGTGATGCGGAACGTTTTCCACAACGCGAAATCCAGATTGATGTAATTGTCGCGGCGAACGCTATTCAAAGTTCGCGAGGTGTTGCCCAACACAAATTGCGTGGAATCAGTCGTCGTCGGGCCGTTCGGGTTGGTCGGGCCTTTGGCATCGTTCGGGTTGATGAACGCCGTGGTGTTGAACCAGAACCCGTTATTGCGGACGTTGTTTCGCGCGTCGCTGATTTCGAATCGCGGATCAACTCCGGGATTGAAACTGGCACGCATCGTCGCATTCCCGATGGCCAAGCGGTTGATGGCCGTCACCGCCAGCGGAGTTCCCCGCTGCCAGGTGTAACTGCCACTCAATTGCCATCCGCCAACAATGGCGTCTGCCATGCGTGGAATGTTGGCCAGGAAACGCTTCTTGGTGCCAAACGGCAGTTCGTAAACTCCGTTGGCGACGAAACGATGCGGCACGTCAGCAGTCGAAAGCGACCATTCATCGCGAATGTTGTAAATGTTTTGAATCGGAGTCGGATCGGTGAAAGCGATTCCGTTGCCGGTGCCGCCGATGTCCATGGATTTCGACCAAGTGTAATGCGTCAGTAACGACAAGCCTTTGGTGAATCGTTTTTGCAGCTTCAACTGAAGCGAGTTGTATTCGGCATCACCCATGTTCGCCAACGGGCGCGAGTACGTCACGCCGGGATATTGCGGAAATGGTCGCAACAATTGACTGCGTGCAACTGTTGCTCTGCTCAATACCGAATTCGCATCTGTAATCAATCCCAAAAACGGATTGGCGACGTTCGTTCCCAATACGCCATTGCCGAGTCTCTGCAATGAAGGATCAAGCTGGTTCAGATTGAAGCTGTTTAGCGGCAGATTAATTCCTTTGCTGCCGACATAAGCAACTTCGGCAACCCAATCCCGCCCAATCAATTTCTGAATGGCGAGATTCCAGACCTGATTGTAAGAGCTGTCAATCACGCGATCCTCGACGGCGGTGATGCTCTGGCCAAGCAGAGAATTCGCACCTTGTGACCGGCCAATGATCGCAGGAATTCCCGCCGGGAAAGGATTGGATAAAAATTGCTCTGGGGTCAGTGGATTTGGCTGGCCGGTGCTGATCAGGTAATTGAATCCAACTGAGCCTAAATTTTCGACCGATACCGGCAGGTAGAAAATCGAATAACCGGCACGGACAGTCATATCATTGCCGATGCGGTAAGCCGCTCCGATGCGCGGCGCAAAGCGATTTTTGTCCGCCGCCCATTCGGCCTCGCCTTGATCCACGAATCGCAGCCGGCCGTTTACCTGCTGGAAGTTCGGACGCAAATCACGAACAACCTGATCCGTCGGAACCGGCACTCTGCCAGCCAACGGCGATGGCGCGCTGAAATCAAATGTCGTCAACCGATCGTGCGCTTCCTGAGTCCCGGTTTCCAAGTCCCAACGCAGCCCCAGGTTCAAAGTCAGGTTTCGAGTCAACCGCCAATCGTCCTGAATAAAAGCTCCGGCGTAATGGTGGAAGATCGTCACCGGCGTGCCGTATTCATAGGTTGCCGAGTTATATGCGCCCAGCAAAAATGAGGCGAATCCCCAGCCGGTCGTCGTTGAACTGACCAACGGATTTTGCTGAGTCGCGGTCGTTCCAATCGAGAAGTTTCCCGTTGTGTCGAACACCTGGAATGGGAAGAATCGAATCAACCGGTATTCGCCACCGGTTTTGATGGTGTGACCGCTCCAAATTTTAGTAACGGTGTCGGCAATGGTCGTGGTGTCGCGCGGCTGGTTGTTGTATCCACGCGAACCCAGACTGGAATAGCTGAAGCCATTTCCTGTGATTGCAAACGTCGGGAATTGCAGCACAGCCGCGTTGTCGCGCAAGTAAGCCGGCAAGCCCAGTGTTGTCGGATCGAAGTCGGTACCAAACGGAATCTGGTTGGCGTGCGAACGCACATACCCATACCGGAAATTGTTCGTCACGGTCGGCGTGAACGTGTAGTTATGGTTGATCACCGCGTGCGTAAACCTGTCAACGATCACTCGGCCGGCCGAGCCAGCGTTGTTGAATGGATTGAATTGTTCGTCGTCGCGGCGCGCCCGCGTGTAGCGCACGTATACATTTTGTTTATCGGAAAAAACGTGATCGCCGCGAATCGAGTAATAGTTCAAATCCAGCGAATTCGTCCCCGCAGCTACATAATTGTTTGCGCCCGACGAATCATCTGCCGGACGGTTCGGTTCGGGATAAAACTTCAACGCAGCCAGCGCCACCGGATCACAGAACGGTCGGTTCGTCGCAGGATTGATCGCCGCGCAGTTGATGCGGTTGTTCGGAAACGGATCGCGCGTGGTGGTGTTGCCCTGCGTGCGCGTCGTCCAGGGGTTGTAAATCGTCACGTCCTGGCCATTGCGATTTTTGATGCCGGAAAAATCTCCGTTGCGTTGTGCCAGGGTGGGCACGGTAAACAACTGTCCGATGGGATCGCGATTGCGACGGCCTTCGTAGTTGAAGAAGAAAAACGTCTTGTTCTTGCCGTTGTAAATTTTCGGAATTTCAACCGGGCCATTGAGCGCCACACCGAAATGGTTGCGGCGGTTGCTAACCCGTTCAATGCGATTGCGATTGTTAAACCAACCGTTGGCGTTCAGTTCGCTGTTCTGGTGAAACTCGTAGATCGAACCGTGATAACGATTGCCGCCTGGGCGCGTGGCGTAACTGGTGAAGCCGCCACCCGATCGCCCGAACTCCGCTGAAATCGAACCGCTCAGCACTTTGAATTCCTGAACGGAACCGGCTGGAGGCGTCAACCCGACACCATTGAAATCTCCGATGGTGTTTGAAACTCCGTCAACCAAAACTTCGTTGGTGCTGGCTTTGCTGCCGTTGACTGAAAAGTTGGAATCGAAAAAGCTGCGATTACCGATCAAACCAATAGCCGAAGGATTTCCCGGATTGCCTGAAACCACGCCGGGCGTGATCTGGACCAACTGCATGACGTTTTGGTCAATCAGCGGCAAACTTTCAACCAGCTTTTGTTCGACGGTTTGTTCAATCGAAGGCCGGTCAGTTTGCAGCAACACATCCGCTGCGCCGATCTCAACGACCTGCTCTGTTCCACTGACAGACAATTGCAGATCAACCAATGCGCTCTGGCTGATTTCCAGCCTCACGCCTTGTTTGGTTAATTTCTGAAATCCTTGCGCTTCGCCACTGACGCTGTATGCGCCAGGTTGCAAAGCGGCAAAGAAATACAAACCTTCGCTGTTGGTCGTTACGGTTTGCGAAACTCCGGTGGCGGAGTTAGTGACAATGACCTTCGCGCCTTTGATAACAGCGCCGGTAGGGTCTGTAACGGTTCCTTGTAAAGTTGCTGTCGTGTTTTGCGCCAATGTGCAAACAGCACTGGCCAGAACCAACAAAATGCTTAGGGTGAATTGATGTGACTTCAAGGGTTCCTCCGGGATTTCTTGATTTTCCTGATGCTACTTCCTGATGATACTGAGAAGTAATGACCTACTTGCTCAGCTTCACACGGGGTTACTGAAACAAGAATTTATGCCTCTAATTTGGAGTGGTTATTTATGGTTTAGTTCATAGATGCGATGAGCGGTTTTATAGCTTTGGCCAAGGCTTCGGTCAAGCCATCACCGAACGTCTATGAAAAGCTTTTTGAGTTTTGCCGGATGGATTCCCAGCCAGTACCCGAACCGCAGCGCGTACATCAACAGCACCGTACGCCAGACGCCGAACTTCAGCCAGCGGCGCGGAGAGATTTCTACTTGCTCATTCAAGATCACGACTTTTCCACGCTTTTTCAACTTGTTGAACAACGCAATGTCTTCCATCAGTGGAAAAGTTTCGTAACCGCCGAGTTCGTTAAACATGATTCGGCGGACAAAGATCGCCTGATCCCCTGTCGCGGTTTGGAACAATCGCGTACGTAAATTGATTCCCCAAGCGACCGCTCGCAAAGAAGCGGTCGCCTCCGCCGGAAATCGAATCTGAAAACATCCGCCTGCGATAGAAGCATCAACCAACGCTTGGCGAATTGATGACAAAGCGTCTGGTGGCAAGATGACGTCAGCATGCAGAAACAACAAGATGTCTCCGCGCGCCGCCGCAGCACCTTCATTCATTTGCCAACCGCGATTCGCCCGCGAGCAGTTGACGATCCGAATGCCTTCCAATTGGCTGGCGAGTTCTACGGTGCGGTCGGCGCTGCCACCGTCGGCGACAATCAACTCTGCCTGCTGGCCATGCGCAACGGTTTCCAGTCCCGCCAGCGTTGCGGCAATTTGCAATTCTTCGTTGAGAACAGGAATCACGATGCTGATGATTTGTTGGGTTGCACGCTGGGAATCGGAATTGGTCAAAATCAGCCTCTTGGTTTTTGAAACTCGGTTGATTGCGGCCAACCGACAAGGGCGAATATAATCCGCGCGTCACACTTTACGAAACGAACAGAAGTCATCAGAACTTCACGATTACGTCCTCAACAGAAACCAACGCATTTTATTCAGGAGCTTCGCTGGATGAAAAATTCCGTGCTCATGCGCTTCAGACAAAGACGTGCGCTAAATCCCCAACCGCGCCAACGTATGCGATGGTTGCAAACGTTTTCCATGCTGTTGCAATCGGCGCTGGCGGAACCGCGCCAGATCGAAATCACTCATCAGCGAATTCTGCTGCCCAAACTGCCAACCGAATTTCACGGATTTCGCATTGCGCAGTTGTCGGACATCCATCACAGCCCATATTTCAGCGAAGAAGATATTGCCATCGCAGTTCGTCATGCCAATGAGCTGAGTGCCGATCTGGTGGTTTTGACCGGAGATTATATTTCTCATTCGCGCGATTACATTCCAAGCTGTGCCCGCGCATTGGCAGACTTGAAAGCACCGCATGGAGTGTTCGCCGTACTGGGCAATCACGACCACTGGACGGATGGCCAAGCAATGTGGACAGCCTTGACCGAACAAGGAATACGCGTTCTGGCCAACGAAAATCACAAACTCAGCCTGGGCCAGGCACACATTCGCCTGTTAGGTGTGGATGACCTGATGGTTGGCCAGGACGATTTGCAATTGGCGTTGCTCGGGTCTTCGACCGAAGAAACGCGAATTTTGCTTTGCCACAATCCCCGCATCATTCGCGAAGCCGCTCGTGCCGGAATTGATCTGGTGCTTTCTGGCCATACACATGGCGGCCAGATCAATTGGCGATTGCTGACCGGACGCAAAGATTCCAAACTCAACCGCTGGCTTCGCCGTCCCAGCCGCCGTTTGACCCGCGGCCACACCGAACTTGGCGCCACGCAGCTTTACGTCAATCGCGGCCTGGGAACAGTTATCGCGCCTCTCCGGTACGGCTGCCCGCCGGAAATCACCTTGCTGGAACTGGTAAGAGCATAAAGGATCGCCTGATGTCCGAATGGAAGCACAAAACAGCGCTGATTACCGGCGCGTCATACGGCATCGGCGAAGCCTTTGCTCGGCGTTTGGCGGCTGATGGAACCAATCTGATTTTGACTGCACGCTCGGTTGACCGGCTCGAATCGCTTGCCGAAGAGCTTCGTTCACGCTGGAACATCACGGTGACCGTTATCGCTTCCGATCTGGCGCAAGCTGCCGACTGGCAAAAGCTGTTTGACGAAACTGAAGGGCGTGGCCAGCAAGTGGATTTACTCGTCAACAACGCAGGGTTTGGCGCGGTCGGCGATTTCGCAGACTTGCCGCTCGACCGGCAATTGGAAATGATCCAGGTCAATGTGACGGCTTTGGTTGCGCTGACACATAAGTTTTTGCAGCCCATGCTGAACCGAAAAAGCGGAGCAATCATTCAATTGGCTTCAACGGCAGCATTTCAAGGCGTGCCTTATTTCGCCACCTATGCCGCGACGAAGTCGTTCATTTTGACCTTCAGCGAGGCATTGTGGGCGGAATGCCGTCCGCTCGATGTTCGCGTGCTGGCCGTTTGTCCCGGCCCGACCGGAACTCACTTTCAAGCCGTCGCCGGAACTGAACGCACCAAACGACCGGTCAAAATGCAAACGCCCGACGAAGTCGTCCAAGCCAGCTTGAACGCCTTGGCCGCGAATCGCAGTGTGGTGGTTTCCGGCTTTGGCAATGCGGCGATGGTATTCCTTGAACGATTTTTTTCGCGCCAAACCGTGACGCGCTTGGCGTTAAATCTGTATCGCCCCTTTTCCACCCGCAGGCAGTCATAACTGCCACTATTTATAGGAAATGAAACTTATGCTCAGAAAACGACTGACACTGTTATTTTTGATTTTCACATTGATCGTGGGGCAGGCTTGCAGCGGTGGCGGCAAACTCGAAGCTCCTGCGGGCTCAAAGTCACAGCCAAAATTCAAACCTGGCATCAACTTTTTTTCGCCTGAACAGGATGTCGAGATGGGGCGGCAATCGGCGGAACAAATCTTGCGCGAAACGCCAATGCTGGATGATCCGCAAATTTCCAGCTACATCAGCCAACTTGGCGCGAAACTGGCGGCAAAAGCTGCGGGCGAAAAATTTCCATACAACTTAAGAACAGTGGCAACACGTGAAATCAATGCCTTTGCCTTGCCGGGCGGATTTTTGTTCGTTAACGCCGGGACAATTGCGGCTGCACGCAACGAAGGCGAACTCGCCGGCGTGATGGCGCATGAAATCGCCCACGCAGCATTGCGCCACGGAACCAGTCAGGCATCGAAACAACGAATCGCGCAAATGGGATTGGGAATTCTTGGCACCTTGGCTTCAGGCGGCGAAGGTGCCGATTTGGGCGGAGCCGTCAGCGCAATTGGCGGATTGGGCGCAAATCTGTTGTTTTTGAAAAATGGTCGAACAGCGGAAAAACAAGCCGATCTGGAAGGCGCGCGCATCATCGCCGAAGCCGGATACGATCCGCGCGATATGGCCAACTTTTTCAAAACGCTGCAAGCCGAAGGCGGGCAACGCACACCGGAAATGCTCAGCGATCATCCCGATCCGGGTAATCGCATCGAATATATTTTGGCCGAAATTCCCAATCTGCCGGTTGCCGCCAACCCGACTCATACCTCACCGGAATTCGAACAGGTCAAAGCTCGATTGACCGGACGCGCACCGCAATTGAGCGCAACCAGTCAGCTTCGCCGCATTGGCAAAGACCCTGCGCATTTGGAACTCGGCGTTCGCCCGCCCCGTCCTGCTGGCCAATTCAAAGGTTTTCAATCGGAAGATGGCTCCTTTGCTTTACAAGTTCCGGCAAACTGGGACACGTTACGTGCCAATCAATCCAATTACATTTTTGCGCCCAAAGGCGCTTACGGGAAAATGCCCAACCAAAGCGAAGACTCCATGATGGTCACTCACGGAATCTTTGTCGGAGCAATGGAAGTACGTCAGGGCGACCTGGCTTCGGCGACT
>JAEUQP010000598.1 GCA_016789645.1 Acidobacteriota bacterium
GGAACGGCGACAGGCAATGCTCCCCAAGCCATGAATGTTCGTGGGAAGATTTTCCTGGTTGAGATTGGTACGACCAACATTGTGATTGATCAACCGGGAGTGAAGTAGACAAGAACACAAATAAGCCGAACTCCAATCAGCAATAACCGAAGCCTGGGAGCGGAAGAGTGGATTCACTGGCAAACTCCTCACCGGTTCGATTCTGAACATCGAGCAATATCCGGTTGGCGCTCCGCCAAATTGGTAAGCGGCGGAATTGAAGCGAAGTCAAAAAAAAGACGCCTCCGGATGAAGATTCACCGGAGGCGTTTTCGCAGGTTGCAGCGGTAATCCCTATTTGGCTGAGGACGACTTACTGAACCTGTTCAGCGGTACTACCCAATGGCTGAGGACGACTATTGAATCATTCGCGGTACTCCCTCTTGGCTGAGGGTGGTTGGCTGAATGAAGCAGCGGTAATCCCTAATGGCCGAGGACAACTGACTGAAACTCAAAGCAACGGTTGTACCTGAATCAACTCCTTCTCAAATTTTTACCCGATCTCTTTTTTCAGGTCGTCTCCTGCAATGATGGTCGTGATAAACCGATACCCGTTGCTGGTTTTGAATCTCGGATCGCTTTTGACCAGTCGCATAAAATCCTTGTGCTGTTCGCTCAACCTGCCCACCAGACATCCGGCGCTGGCTGCGCCGATGTTGTTCTTGGGCTGATTGAAACCGGAATGCTGGTTGATCCCGAACAATCCAATGTCAATCGGGTCGCCAATGCGTTTGAAATCGCGGTTGCGGTCGCGATGCACTGGAATCTCTTCCACCTGCACCAACGCTTCGTGACGATTGGCTTTTTTCGCATTGTGAACGCCTACGCTCCACGCTTTGAACTGGCCGAACGAAATGCGCGCCGCTCCCATTGTATTCAAGGGGTTGTTGGTAAAGTGAGCGCCCGGTTCCGTAGTTCCCTCGACGTTGAAAATGATCGTAGGTTTTCCGTCTTCGACCGCAATCACCAACCGACGGTCATTGAACTGATTTGGCGCATCGTCGTTCAAGCTTCCGTCTTCGTTGACGCCTTCGACATAAACGATGTTCAAAAATCCTGGCATTCGCGCCAACCAGTATTTCTTCTTTTGCATATAGCGGACGATGCGACTCGCAAAATCGTTTCCGAGTGTCAGGGGAAACAACGTGTCCGGCGTGTGATTCAACAATTCTTGCGCCAAAGTCGGCTCAATCACGTCGTCCAATTTGACCTTGGTCTTTTGGGCGAATTGGCGCAACACCATTTGCGAAATTGCGCCAAATTTCATGTCTACCGGCGCATCCAGACAACCGAGATCAACCAGTCGTTTCTGAATGTCTCCAGCCAAAATCTTGTCTGCGCCAAGTTCCATCAAATTGACGCGGCGATTTTCGGCAACAATTTCATGCAAGGTCATATTCGTTCCTTCCCTTCGGCTTCTTTTTCTTTATCGTTTAACTGTCCTCGCTCACCAAGCTGTTGATCTGCCGCTGTCTTCTTCAATTTCTGTGCCAGTCGCCAAAATTGATATCCTGTTCCCAAAAAGCTTGCTTGGCGGCCAGTTAGACTGTAAATGTGAGTTGGGCAGGCGGGTACGCAAACCGAGGC
Source organism: Acidobacteriota bacterium (assembly GCA_016789645.1). GTDB lineage: Bacteria > Acidobacteriota > Blastocatellia > RBC074 > RBC074 > RBC074. The sequence goes on from JAEUQP010000598.1 coordinate 1,627, forward strand.
AACAATACTGCAATCAAAATTGATAGGCTGACCTATCAATTCCGATAGTCGCCAATCAATTCTGATTGCAATCAAACTTGGGAATTTCCTGATTTTCATTTCTGAGCCGTGAACATCCATCCCCGACTCATTTTTCTGGCAGGACCGAAGAAAGGCGAAACCTTTCTGATTCCGGATTCGGACGTCACCATCGGGCGTCACAGTTCCAACTTACTGACTTGGGATGATGATAAGTTGTTTTCGCGGTATCACTGCCAGCTTGTTCGCGGCAATGATGAATTCATTTTGACCGACCTGGGCAGCCGCAACGGCACTTTTGTAAACGGAATACCAATTACCCAGGTTACGTTGGGGCATCAGGACACCATCAAGATCGGCAATTCCCTGGCGCTGTTTCTCATCCACGAAGAAGGCGAGGACGATTCGGCGTCTGCCCTGGTCGGAATTTCCGACGATGATCCCAACAGCCAGTCCACGATTTTTCTCAGTTCTGCGGATTCCCATTACCTGAATGCCACCAAGCCGATGGTGGATCCGACGACGGCGATTCGCATGTCGAAAAACTTGCAAGCCCTGTTGCAGCTCGGACAGGAAATTCATTCGATTCGGGACATGAACGCCTTGCAGCAACGTTTGCTGGAATTGATTTTCACGGCAATTCCAGCCGAACGCGGAGCCATTTTGCTGTTCGGCGACGAAGACAATTTCGTTTCGCGTGTGATCAGGTTTCGCTCTGAAAACACAGCCGAAAAAGAACAGCAAATGACCATCAGCCGTTCCATTCTGCAACGTGCCAAGCAAGCCGATGGCGGCATTCTCGCCATTCGCGTCGAAAACGACCTGTCGCTGCAACAAGCCTTGAGCCTGCAAAGTTCCGGCGCGCATTCGGTGATGGCAGCGCGATTGGCAAATTCGTCCGAAGTGTTTGGGTTGATTTACCTGGACACCACCAACCCCGGACAGAGTTTTGACGAAGAGCACTTGCAACTTTTGATTACGATTGCGAATTTGGCGGCGGGCGCGCTGGAAACCGCACGGCACATCGAACATCTGAAAAAAGAAACCGAGCGGCTTCAGAACGAACTGGACATGGATCGCAAAATGATCGGCGATAGTCCCGCGATGAAAAGCGTGCGAACGTTCATCGCGCGCGCCGCTCCGGTCACTTCGACGGTGCTGATTCGCGGCGGAAGCGGAACCGGCAAAGAATTGGTCGCCCGCGCGATTCACCAAAACAGCCCGCGCGCGAACAAACCGTTTATCGCCATCAACTGTGCTGCGCTGCCGGAAAATCTGATTGAAAGCGAACTGTTCGGTCACGAAAAGGGCGCTTTTACCGGGGCGATCTCGCAAAAGAAGGGGAAATTTGAACTGGCCGATGGCGGAACGATTTTTCTGGATGAAGTAGGAGAGTTGAAGCCGGATTTGCAGGCCAAGCTGTTACGCGTGTTGCAGGAAAGCGAACTGGAACGAGTGGGCGGAACGCGCATCATCAAACTGAACGTCCGCGTCATCGCAGCCACCAACAAAGACCTGGAAACCGCCATTCGGATCGGTGAATTCCGCGAAGACCTGTATTACCGGCTTCGCGTGCTGTCCGTCACGATGCCCAGTTTGAAAGAACGACAAGGCGACATTCTTCAACTTGCGGGATACTTCCTCAAAAAATACGCCGAAGAATGCAAACGACCGATCAAGGGAATTTCCGATCTCGCGCGCTTGTATCTGCAAAATTATCACTGGCCGGGAAATGTGCGCGAACTGGAAAACGTGCTTGAACGGGCGGTGGTCATGGCGGAATCCGAGATCATCGAGCATTCGGATTTACCGGCGGAAATTCTGGAATACGAACCTGCACAAAATCATTCTGTTCCAAAAACGCAGGACACCAGTTCTCCCACCGCGCCGAGAATTTTCGAAGTCACAACGTTTCACGAAGCAGTCAAAGAAGCCAAGAAGCAGATCATTTTGAATGCCTTTGAACAGGCAGGTGGCAATCACTCCGGTGCGGCCAAATTGCTGGGCATTCATTCGAACAATCTTCACCGTCTCATAAGCAACCTAAACCTCAAACCATTGTTGAAAAAAGAGTCTTGAATCGCTCCTGATTCTTGAAGTCCCGGCAACATTCGCCGACAATGCGCCCGCTCGCTATTTCATCCATCAATAATCAAATAATTTATTTACCCCGGTGAAAGCAGTTGAGAACGTGCCGGTGAAACAGCATCCTCATTCCCTGGAGCGTCCCCCAAACGATGATCAACCGGATTGTTTCGCATTACCGCATTCTCAAAGAGCTTGGCAAAGGTGCAATGGGGGAGGTGTACCTTGCTGAAGACCTTCGGTTGGGGCGACAAGTCGCCATCAAGTTTGCGTCTCCCAAGGCTGACAAGTTTCGATTTCTGAATTCGGCGCGTTTGGTCGCCACGCTCAACCATCCCAACATTGCCGCCGTCTATGATTCGGGAGAAACCGAAGATCGAATTCCTTACATCGTCATGGAATTCGTGGAAGGCGAAACCTTGACCAGCTATCTTGGTCGCCAGCATTCGCTTAAACATCGTCTGGAGCTGATCGTTCAAATTGCCGAAGGATTGTCCGAAGCCCACGAACACCACATCATTCATCGCGACATCAAACCGGACAATGTCCTGATCAACCGACAAGGCGTGGCCAAAGTTCTGGATTTCGGCCTGGCCAAAGAAATTCAGGTGCAGTCAGATCAATTGAGCGATCTGGATGAAACTGCGCAGGCTTCACGAACTTTGATCGGCGCAATGCTTGGAACGCCTTACTTCATGTCGCCCGAACAAGCGAGCGGCAACCCACAAGATGCCGACACCAGAAGCGACCTCTTTTCTCTGGGGTCAGTCCTGTATTTTTGTCTGACTGCGAAATTGCCCTTCAACGGAACGACGACTCAGGAAGTTTCGGGCCAGATTCAATTCCTGGAACCGGTTCCCCCTTCGCAATATCAGGAGGATTTACCGTCGGAACTCGACCGCACCACGCTCAAAGCTCTGGCGAAAAAACCGGAGGACCGGTATCAGTCTGCCAATGAGCTGATCGCCGATCTGCGCGCTGCAATTGAAGATTTGGGAAAACCGATTCCTGTACATCCCAAGCCACCTGTCTCAAAGGAACCTGTCAAAAGTCCATTTGCGAAATTGCGAGAACAAATCAGGCGCAAACCGCTCGCTGCGGCGTTCGCTGTTCTGGCTGTATTCGGCGGGTCTTTGGGCGGAGCGCGCCTTCTTCATTTGTGGCCGTTTCAATTTCGGGCGTATGACCCGATTGCGATTGCCCATTATCAGGAAGGCATCAAGGCGTTACACGATGGCACGTACCTACGAGCCAAACGGAAGTTTGAACTGGCCAGAGACGCCGATAAAAGCTACCCGCTAGCCTACGCCCGTTTGGCCGAAACGCAGGCAGAATTGGACGATAACTATCATGCGAAAGAGGATTTAGTAACGGCCTTGCAATTGGTCAACAGCGGCTCCACGCTTTCCAAAATTGATTCCATGTACCTTGAAGCTGTCACGGCAATGGTCAATAACAAATTTGAGGAGGCGGCCTCTTTCTATCAGCCAATTGTCACCACATTGCCAAAAGCTCAACAACCTCGCGCTTATATTGATCTTGGTCGGGCGTACGAAAAGGCAGACAAGATTGATGCGGCAATAGAAAGTTACAAACAGGCGATCAGCCTGGATGCTCGCTCTCCGGCAGCTCACTTGCGGCTTGGCATTCTTTATGGCCGCCAAAAAGAAACGATGGAAAAAGCGCAGGCGGAATTTCAGCAAGCTGCGTCGCTTTATCAGGCGGATTCCAACGCCGAAGGCCAGGCCATTGTTGAATACTGGCAAGGATTTATGTTCGACAGCTTTGGCCGCACGGAAGAGGCGTTGGCTTCGCTTGGCCGTGCCTTGAACCTTGCGACAACTCTCGACAACCAATATCTGGAAATCCTGACCCGGTTTCATCGGAGCGGCATTTATGCCGACCAGGGAAAAATGATGGAAGCGACATCCGAAATGGACCGGGCGATTCAGTTAACCCAGAAACACGGGCTGGGACAGATGAGTGCACGTGGCTATTTCAATCTCGGCTACATTTATTATCGGCAGACAAAGTACCAGGAAGCCGAATCTTTCTTCAAAAGATCGCTGGATACTGCCGCCTTGTACAAGGCTCAATTCTTGCAGGAACTGTCCCGACTTAATCTGGGTGGAATTCATATTCGGCTGAATCAACAAGACATCGGCATTCAGGAAACCCAAACCGCAGTCAAATGGCTGGAGGACAACCGTTATCCCCGCGAAGCCGCTCCGGGAATGCGTTTGCTGATTCGGGATAAGCGAAACCGCGGTGAAATTGCAGCAGCCAAAGAACTATGTGAAAGAATGCTGGTTCTGGCGGGACAACGAAACGATCCTGGATTGAAAGCCGATCAGCAAGTTGAATTCGGTCGCGTGCTCTTTTACCAGGGAAAATTCGCTGATGCGGCAAATCAGTTTCGTCAAGCACTCACTTACTACGACACCAGTTCACAGACAATGAATGATGCGTTTGTGGCCAGAGTCCAATTGGCCCGGGCGTTGTGGCGAATCGGTGATGACAAGGGCGCCGTCGCTGAACAGCAAAAGGCGGAATCCTTGTTGGCAAATCCGGCAGTAAACAGCAACCGCTCCAATGACATGCGTCAACTACTGAAAGCAGAAATCGCTTTCAATCAAGGAGATGCCAGTTCTGCCGTCAAAGCGTTGGCACGCATTCAATCGTCGGACAAATACCTCGCCGTTCAGGCGAAATCGTTGGCCTGCGCCGCTCAATCCTTGTCTGGCACACGACGTGCAATTCCTGGTGTGTGCGATCAAGCGGTCAAAGAGTCCCGAAATCAGGGAGATGTGTTCCTGCAGGCCGAGGCCCATCTGGCGTTTTCGCTGACAGCCTTGCAGACAAATAACCTGTCACTGGCGACGGAGCATGCTTCCCAAGCCCGAAAGGATTTTGCCCAATTGGACAATGCGGAGGGGCAATGGAGAGCCGCGGCCATCGAAGCACACGTCTCACAGAAGTCGAATAAAGCCTCATCGGCTGGCCAACCAGACAATCAAGCCGTGATTGGGTTGCTCAAGCAGGTACAGCAGGAAATGGGAGAAGAAAATTATTCACGCTATCAACTTCGTAAGGAAATCCAAAAACTGCTTCAGCTCAAGCAATCGCTTGGCAACCAATAACCAACATTTCGCAAAGGAGAATTCAGAATGGCTGTGAACTCTAAAAAGATAAGCGCTGCAACCTCTGCCGTACAAGCTTTTGATGCCGGCTCAGACCCTGACGTTCCTGTCAGACCTGGCACTGGAAAAACCCCTTCTGTGTATATTGATTTTGAAACCAAAGAGGTGATGGGCTGGACATTGAATCCTGATCCTACTCTCAAACCTCCGCCTGGCACAGTAATAATCTGGATTTCCCCGGATTCTGAATGGAAACTGGAAGAAGATGGGTTGACGAAGAAAATGTACCTGGATATTGAGAACGCCAAGCTTATGGGGGCAAGTGTGGAAGGGTTGGAGGATGAAACTGGGAAAGACGTTCCTGCAAATCAGAAATGTAAGCTAAACACGCGTTATGAGGTGATCCTTCACCTCCAAAAACCTGCCCAGTGAGACTTAACTCTCAAAAGGCCGAGCAAAGAAACTCACTGTTCGGCCTTTCCTGTGGGACTTTGCAGTTGAATTGAATCTATCAGGGCTTGTCGCCAAGCATGACGATTTGATCGGTGAAACCTTCGAAACTGTCGTCGTGGCTGATGACAAACAGTTGCTGGAAATGCTGGATGCGGCCGATTTGCTGAGCCAAATTCTGCCGGCGTTCTTCGTCCATGTTGGTGGTCGGTTCGTCGAAAAACGCGATGTTCACTTCGGACAATTCTTTCAACAGCGCCAACCGCACAGCCAAAGCCGCCGCCATCTGCTCGCCGCCCGATAAATTCAAAAACGGGCGTTCGCGGCCTTCTTCTTCCAACGTGATTTCGTAATCCTTCGCCCATCGCAGCGTCACATCAAACCGCCCGGTGATTTCGCGGAACAATTGATTGGCTTCGGCGGAAATCGAATGCACATGCAGTTCGGTGATGTACGGAGCGGCTTTTTGCAGCGTGTCGCGAATGAAGTCGGCGGTTTCGCGCAAAGCTTGAGCCTTTTCTTTGGCCGCCAGATGTTCGCGCATGCGTTCGCGGACTTCTTCCAGTCGAGCCAGTTGCGCGGCCAATCGTTCAAACTGT
>JAEUQP010000692.1 GCA_016789645.1 Acidobacteriota bacterium
GATGGGACCGTACAGTCAGGAAGTTCAAGACATGACCTTGCGAACCGACCGCACGCTGGCGGAATTGTTCGCGTATCTGGATAAGAAAATTGGGTTGGATCAGGTGGTCATTGCGCTGACCGCCGATCACGGCGTTGCGCCGATTCCCGAACAGGTTCAACCGTTGGGTTACGGCGGCAGAATCGAAGCCAAACCAATCAACGATGCCCTCACTGCCGCATTGAACCAACGGTTTGGCGAAGAAAAATGGGTGCTGCAAACTGTCAACGGCAATGTGTACCTGGACGAAGCGGCCATCGAACGCCGCAAACTCGATGTCGCCGAAGTCGAAGCGGTCGCCAGCAAAGCGCTGTTGAAACTGCCCGCGATTGTCGAAGCCTTTACGCGGTCGCAGATTCTGGCGGGACAAATGCCGAACACTCCCATCGCACGAGGCGTGACCAACGGCTTTCATCCGCAACGCAACGGCAATCTGGTCATCATCACCCAACCGTTTTATTTCATTGGCGAAGCCGTGACGACAACGCACGGGTCGCCTTACAAATACGACACCCACGTGCCGGTGATTTTTTTCGGCGCAGGCATCGCGGCAGGGAGCTTTCACACCGTCAGCAGCCCGGCGGACATTGCTCCCACGCTGGCCGCATTGTTGAAACTGGAAACGCCCAGCAACGCCATGGGCCGAATTCTGACCGAAGCGTTCAAAGCGAAATAACTCCCAAACCAGCGCGTTCAAATCGGCCCAGCCACCGATTTGAACGCGCTATCTCAGAAACCAAATCAATCTAAACCGGTAAGCGTTCTGTATTCGCTCGGTTTTCTAGCCTGCAAAAATCCCCAAAGCTCTTGCAAGCGGCTCACCCTCGCTAAGTCGCAGTCTGCATAAAGAACCTGCTCGTTACCATTGGCTTCGGCGATGACGTAGCCCATTGGATCGCAGACAAATGAACCGCCCCAGAAATCCAATCCACCTTCGATGCTTACGCGATTTACGGCAGCGACATACACATTGTTTGCAATGGCATGCGCCCGCTGAATATCACGCCAAGGCGTTTGCCAGCTTCCTTCTTCCGGTTCTTCATTCACAAAATGACCGATGGCTGACGGGTACACAATAATTTCCGCGCCTGCCAACACCGCCACGCGCGCCAGTTCCGGAAACCATTGATCAAAGCAGATCAGCACTGTGATGCGAGCAAATCTGGTCTCGAAAACTCGCACGCCCAGATTTCCCGCTGAAAAGTAGCCTTGTTCGTAATAAAGCGGATCGTAAGGAATGTGAATCTTGCGATAAATGCCAAGCAAACTTCCGTCGGCGTCAAAAACCGGCGCAGAGTTGTAATGCTTGCCGTCATTGGCTCGCTCGAAGATTGTTCCGCCAACCAACACCACTTCATGTCGTCGAGCGAGTGCAGATAAGACTTCCGTCGTTGGCCCAGGAATTGGCTCAGCCAAGTCAAATGCCGAGCGGTTGTCTTCTGTCTGGCAGAAATATTCACTGGTAAAAAGTTCCGGCAAACAAATGATGTTGGCTCCGGCGTTGGCTGCTTCCGCGATTCGCAAACTCGCATTTGCCAAATTCTCTGACACGCTGGTGCAACATCGCGTCTGAATCAAACCGAGCCTTGTCATCCGCGTCTGATCAGTGTGTGTAGCGCTCATACGTGAATGTAAATGTAGATTTTCTTGCCGTTTTCTATGCCTTGACGGATGAGGCCGTTCATAGGATTAGGGTCTTGAAAAGCTGAATCGCGCCGGACACGACCGCAATCCAATACAAATTCCCCAGCACCACACTGGACAGAAAAATCACCCAATCCCGTCGCTGCAAGCCGTTGAATTCATCTGCGCCGTGACGCAACCAGGCGGTCACCACAAACTGATTGGTCATCAGCGTCAGCACTACAAAAGTAACCAGATCGTTTTGTCGCAATGCCCAACGTAACACTTTGCCTATCCAGGTTGTGGCGTCGGAATCACGCACACGTTTCAATCCCTCAATGCCAAACACATCCCGTTTGAAACGATCGTAAAGCCGCAACGTGACCCAATCCACTACCAAGCTGAGCGCCATCATCATTACACCACCTTTGAGTGTTCCCCACTTGGCGATGACTGCTGTGTAAAGCACTACGTCGTAAAACCGGTTGAACGTGTTGTACAAATACAACCCTACGCCCCATTGACCGAGTTGCCGCAGGCGTCGTCGTTTCGCAGAAGCCATTTATTTGCTCAGGTATCCAATGCAAAAACATTCATCCAATTGGTCTACTTACGATGCAAGCATTCGATTTTTCCTCGATGAACGGCTGGAAGTAGCCGCGATACCGCCGCTGCAGTTCCGCCAATTTCCAATCATCGCCCGTAAAGCGTTTCCGGCAACTTGCCGCTCCTCACAGACAATCAATATCGTCAAAGCTTTGCTTAGAGCACATCGCGTAATTGAAGGTGATTTGCTTGCCAGCTTCGATTTCGCGCATTGCCACGACTTCAATCATTCCGCGAAAGCCTGCATTCGGCACGCAACTGTTGTTGAAGTAATCGCCAGCAAGCCCGCTGCGCCAACCCCTTAGCTCTTCTTCTGTTACGTAGGCGCTGAACAAGTCGTCGCCGATCTGATAGGCCATCTCCTGAGATTTGCCGCCCAGCGTCATCAACTCCTTGAGCGTCAAAATATGCCCACCCAGCAAGGCAATGCGCTCGTCTTTGGCGAATGATTCAATTGCGAAAACGCCATAGCCGTATTTTCCCGTGTCTCTGGTTTCGGCTTTTGGGCTTATCCAGCTCAGTTTTTGCCGCATTAACTGTTTGCGCGCTTCAATATCCGCTGAAGTCGCCCGCGATGGCGTTTCCAGGATGCTTGGCTGGTTATCCATGTTCATAACTTAAAACCTGAAGTTCGCGCCGACGGTCGCCTGTCCGCTGCCTGCGGTTGCGAACAGTTGCGCTCGTGAAGTGACATCCAGCGCGAGCTTTGCGGCTGCGCGCTGGATGGTTCGGCTGAGTACGCCTGCGGAAACCCGAAATCGCCCTCGCTCCCACGCCGCAGCCGACGCTTCGGCGTGGTAATAGCTGAACGTCGGCGCCATGAACGCCCGTTCAAACGACGCATAGCTTTTCACTCGCCCGTGAAACCAATCCGCTTCCGCGCTGATGGCGGCTACGGGAGAAGCGCCCTTTGTCCGCACTTCGTAATACATTCCCATTCCGCCGCAGCTTTGGATGGCGTGCGCTCCGCGTTCAACGCGGCGACAGGCTTCGAGCCGAAGAGCAAAGTACGGGTCTTCACCGCCCGCCCAACCGTCCGCCGCCACTTGCCAGGAATAGTTTGGCGCGCGTTGCAAACTGCGATTGAGCGACAACACAAATTGCGTAAACGGTTCGCCCTGCCGGTTGAAGATGCGTTCGGTTTCGATAAAGACCGATGGCGGCGCGCTCTGTGCCCAGTTCGAATTTGCGCACACCGTTGCGATCCAAACGACAATTACGAACGCTTTGAAACTCGGCATTCCTTCCTCAGTGGGGCGAAAACTGGGTTAAAGCTGATTTGCTTTAACTGACTGGAATGCGAGCGAGGCGGGAAAAACAGCTCAAGCGGCGGAAATTTTTTTGCTGGTGTTGGAATAAATCGGGCAGGTTGGTGACCAATTCAGTGCTTGACAGGCAACGCACGCACTTCTTCTTCCGTTGTCGTCCGCCAGATCCGCGTACCGTCTTCGCCGGAAGAAATTAGAGTCTTCCCGTCGGACGTAAAAAACACATGCCAGACTTCACTTGTATGGCCACGTAATGCGGTCAATTCGACTCCCGACTTTAAATCCCATATTCGAATAGTCTTGTCGTCACTACCCGTTGCCAGTCGTTTGCCGTCAGGGGAAAAGGCTAAAGAATATATTGTATTAGCGTGGCCTTTAAGCGTTTGCACCAACTTCCCGGTTTCGCTATCCCACAGCTTGATAGTGAAGCCCATATCAGTGCTGGCAAACATCTTTCCATCAGGTGAGAACCTGACCTTGAGCGTCCAGGAGCTTCGATTCCCGAGGTTAAACAACTCCTTGCCGCTTTCCACATCCCATACTCTGATACTGTTATCACGGCCGGAACTCACTATCCGGCGCTTATCTGGAGAAAAATCCAGGCTGAGAATACCTAGTGAGCCACGAAGAGTGGTTAGTTCTTGTCTGGTTTCCGTAGACCACAATTTGATGGATCCATCAGCATCTCCACTTGAGGCTACAAGTTTACCGTCCGCAGAAATGGCTATGGCACTGACTGGGCTTGAGTGGCCAGCAAGTTCAGCCAGTACCTTTCCAGTCAGCGATTCCCAGAGAACAATGGAACCAAGATTGCCTGACTGAAAACTATTCGCGACGGCAATCAGGGACCCGTCATCGGAAGCTCGTGCGCAATCATAACTTCTGCAAGTTTTGAAAGAGACGTTTGTGTACCTGAGCAGGTTCCGGCCTGATTGCAGATCGCGCAATTGCAAACCATCCGATTCGTTGAAGGTAAGCATTTTTCCATTCGGCAACAGACCGAAGGTCTGGATATTATCAATTGTCGGGTTGAATGAAAGAAGGTTTTGGACATCCCAGACCTTTGTTATCAATGCTCGCATGCTGACTGCGGCAAGATATTTATCGTCAGACGAAAAGACCGGGGCAAAGGTCTGGCTTTCATTTTTTACTGTGACTAGCAGTTTCCCGGTCTCCGTATCCCACAGTCTCAAGGTTCGATCGTTACTGCCTGAGGCCAGCAATTTGCCGTCATGCGAAAGTGCCGGGGTTTCAACATGGTATTCATGGCCGGTTAAAACCTGAATCGGTTTTCCGCCGCGTTTGAAATCCCAGACACGGATGCGGAAATCTCCCGTCGGTAGGTAATATCGCGTTCCGTCACTCGATAAAAGATGGCCTACCGGGTCAAAGGGCTGCGACGCCAAGGGGTCGTCGCTCTGCGGATCAAATTGCACGACTGAACGGCGTGATGCCAAATCCCACAATTCAAAAAGCTTGCCTCGCTTTATCAAACATAATGGCCTTCCGTCAGGCGTATAGATGGCCGGGCCGGGAGGGGGGACTCCGATTTCAGGAGGTACTGAAAAGCTTTTCATCAATTGCCAGGTTCTTGTATCCCATAACTGAAAGGGTTGCCCTATATTGCTCGTCACCAAAGTTGTGCCATCAGGCGAAAGGGCCCAAAAAATACCCCCGAACAAGTTGGATGGATTAGGGATTAAATCTATCAGGTTGTGTCTGGTGGAGTAGTCCCAAATACTGAGCCGACTTCTGTCGTTGCTCACGATCAGCCGGGATCCATCCTTGGAAAACCGCATGCGGTCGACTCCAGAAGGGTAACGGGAAAACAGTCCCAAAGACTGTCCGTTCTGAGAATCCCAAATTTCAATTTGTTCCCTGTTGCCGGTTAAGATGAATTTATCGTCGGGAGTAAAGATCACTGTTGGGGTCGAGGATTGGTGACGCAAGACAAATTTTTCCGTATGCAGCAATTTCCACAGCGCGAACCATTCAAAACCGCGCCATTCGTCGTCAATGCCGTTGCCGGGACGATGGCGTTCGAGCAGTTCGCCCATTTGCACCAGGTTGCCCTCGCCCCAATCGGAACCGGCCTGCCGCATGTCTGCAGCGTAAAGCTCGTATTGCTGCTGGCGTTCGCGGGCTTGCGAAGCGAGCAATTGACTGCGCGTAACGATCAAGCCTGTGATCAACGCAAGCACGAACAACGTCAATCCGCCGGTCAGGGCTTTGTTGCGGCGAAGTCGTTTGCCCAGCCGATATGCCAGCGTCGCTTCGCGGGCGATGACGGGTTCGCCGTTCAGGTGGCGCGCGATGTCTTCGCTGAATTGTCGGGCGGATTGATACCGTCGCAGAGGTTCTTTTTGCAGCGCCTTCAGGATGATGTTATCCAGATCGCCGCGCAGTTGTTTTCGCGTGGCGGCGTCCAGCTGAACAGACACCTGGCTGGGACGAGCAGGTTCGTGCGTTTCGATCAATCGAATCAGTTCCTGCGGCGAACGCGAAGTCGGGTTGAATGGCCGTGCGCCGGTCAGCAGCTCGTATAACAGCACACCCAAACTGTACACATCGCTGGCGGTGGTGATGCGCTGGCCGGCGATGTGTTCGGGACTGGCGTATTCCGGCGTCAGGAAATTCAGCAAGGTCGGCGATTGGCCGGAAGCGTCATCGGTCGGATCGAGAATTTTGGCAATGCCGAAATCCAGCAGCTTCACTTCGCCCGCGTGGGTCACCAATATGTTCGACGGTTTCAGGTCGCGATGAACGATCAGGTGTTGGTGAGCGTATTGCACTGCTTCGCAGACGGATTGAAATAACCGCAACCGTTCGGCGATGGATAGTTTTCGCTGGGCGCAGTATTCAGTGATCGGCACACCGTCCACGTATTCCATCACCACGTACGACCAGCCGTCTTCGGTGACGCCGCCATCCAGC
>JAEUQP010000656.1 GCA_016789645.1 Acidobacteriota bacterium
AACGTACGGCGCGAAGCCTAGCACAGTGCTTTGCAAAGGCAAGCTGTGAATGGCTTACCGCGCGAAAACAAACAATCCTTGTCCGGCGATGGTGGCAACGTATTGTTTGCCGCGAATCGCGTAACTGATCGGATTGTTGACAATTTGATACCCAGCCATGAATTTCCACAGCACTTTTCCCGTCCGGGCGTCGAGCGCGTAAAAGTACCCTTCGCTGCTGCCGCCAAACACCAGGCCGCCCGCCGTCGCCATCAATCCAGTCATTGCCGGAGAAAACAAACGAAATTCCCAGCGTTGCTTTCCGGTCAGTGCGTCCAGCGCCTTGACGACACCGTAAGGTTCAACGCCGGGCAAATCGCGTCCACCGCCGCCTTCGAACAAATCGCCGGGGTGGTAAACCGCGTCAGTTTTGAAAAAGTATTGCGGATGATTTTCACGCGCCAGCACATAAAACAATCGAGTTTGCGGACTGTAGCTTGGTGAATACCAGTTCGTCGCGCCGCCCAATCCCGGATAAAGCAACGTGCCCGCGACGGAAGGTTCGATGTTCGGCAATTTGATCGGACGGCCTTTGGTGTCCAGTCCACTGGCCCAGGTTTGTTTGATGTATGACGTGCCGTGCAGAAATTCGCCGGTCGTTCGATCCAGCAGGTAATAAAACGCGTTTCGATTGGCTTGAGCAATCAATTTGCGGGGGTTGCCGTTGACGACAGCATCAAACAACACCGGAACCTGATTCGCGTCCCAATCCCAAACGTCGTGTGGTGTGAATTGAAAATGCCAGCGTAATTTTCCCGTGTCGGCGTCCAACGCCAGCAGGCAGTCGGAATACAGGTTGTCGCCCAACCGAGCATCGCCGTTCCAATCCGGCGCAGGATTGCCCGTCGGCCAGTAAATCAAATTCAGTTCGGGATCATACGAACCCGTTACCCAGGTCGGCGCGCCGCCGGTTTTCCAACTATCGCCCCTCCAGGTTTCGTTGCCTGCTTCGCCGGGCGCGGGAACCGTCCAGAATCGCCACAGGCGTTGGCCGGTTCTCGCATCGTAGGCGTCCAGAAATCCGCGAATGCCATATTCGCCGCCGCCCACGCCGACGATGATTTTGTCTTTGATCGCCAACGGCGCGGCGGTCATCGTGTAACCGAGTTTGTAATCCGCGGCAATCACGTCCCAACGCAGTTTGCCTGTGTGAATGTCCAGCGCGATGACGTGTGAATCAAAAGTCGTCAGGTACAGCGTTTCGCCCAACACCGCCAACCCGCGATTCGGAATGCCACAACAACCACGCGCATCGCTGGGAGTCGTGCGGCGATACGTCCACAGCGGGCGACCTGTGCGTCCATCGAGCGCTGTCACGACGTGCGGCTTTTCGCTCAGATAAATCACGCCGTCTACGACCAAAGGCGTCGCTTCGACTTTGCCGGGATCGCGCATTTGGTACACCCAAACCGGTTTCAGTTGCGCGACGTTGGTAATGTTGATTTGGGCGAGCGGCGAAAAGCGATGGCTTTGATAGTTGCCGGAATACGTCAACCAGTTGTGCGGCTCGGTTTCGGCATGGCGGATTCGTTCGTCGCTGACCTGGGCGATTGCTGTTGTTGTCACCAGTAGAGCCAAACTGATTTTCACCGCAGAGGCGCAAAGAACGCAGAGGAGGCGCAGAGGAAGAAAAGAGAGATTCATCGTTCACCTCGCAGTGTCAGCAAATATGCAACCAAATCGTCCAACTCGGTTGGCGTCAGCTTTCGATAACTCGGCATAGAAGTCTTTCCCCAATCTTTATGCAGTTCGCGCAGTTCGGATTTGAAAAACGAATGCACTCGCCCGGAAGCGTCTCGAACGTGAATGGTGAAACTGTCTTCGTTGACGCGCACACCGTTGATGCGTTGGCCACTACGCGTCAGCAAACGAACTTGCAAAAAATTGTCCGTGATTGCCGTTCCGGGCCGAAACTGCAAAAAGCTTTTGGCCACGTCGGATTCGGGATCGAGCAGCGATGTCAGCAAGTGTTTGGCTCCGCGCCGCAATCCGATGTCG
>JAEUQP010000698.1 GCA_016789645.1 Acidobacteriota bacterium
ACGGGTTTCGATTCCACCAACTTCAACACGCGTTTCACCGGTTCGATTCTCCAATCGCAATTCGCAGGATTTTCTTCAGCCGTCAGCGCAACGGCGATCACACCAATCTTTGGTCAGCATACAGTGATTTTCTTTTCGTCCCAAAAAATCGGCGAGCGTTGCGATGCTTGATCGCCGCAACGCTCGCCGGTTTCAAGTCAGGTGTTCGCGATGAATCACTTGACCGTCACGGTCACGATGTTGGCCGCTTTTCCATCTACAACCAACCGAATTTGAACTTCACCACGACCGGCCATACTGCGAGGCAATCGCAAGTTGAACTGGTCCAAACCGGCGAAATCGCCTTGCGGCCCGGCATACAAGGTTTCCGCTGCCAATCCACCAATGTCGGCTTGAACGTTGGCCAACGAACTGCGCCCTCTGCCTCCGGTGCCGAACAACAGCAAAAACACCTGATCGGTTTCCGGCCCCAAGTCAATTGGCACGGGAACGACCTTACTTTGCGCCGGATCGAAGCGACTGACCGGTTCAAAGCTTTGCGAGCCATCGGCTTTGACGCGCAACACCGTTGCTGCGGCAATTCCCTGCCCGCTGGCATTGGCTGAAAACAGCCCCGGTGCAACCGCCTGGATCATCGTCTCGCCGTTAGAAACCACACCGTCGCCGCTGGTGATGGTCATGGTCGCTTTGCCGCTCGCCATTCCCGCCGGAATCAGGTAGTTGATTTGCGTCGGGGCGACGAAAAACAGCGGAGCCAGTCGTTCGACGCCTGCACTGTCTTTCACCTTGATCGTCGTTCCGGCCAGCTCGGTCGGCAACGGCAATCGGTCGGCAATCTGAATTGTCGTCGCCAACTTGCTGCCAAACGCCGCGGTGATGGATTCGGAAGCCAATTCAGTCCCAACAAAACTCGCCGCCGAAACACTGGCCGCCGTGCGAGTGATCTTGACTGAAGCGCCCGTGAAATTTACTGGCAAGACGCGCGCGTTGACGTCCGCCAACTCCCTCGCCACCGGCAAATCGCTGAATCCAAGCGCGGTCATTTCCGGATTGCCTTCGGCCACAGCCATAAAATTCAACGTGACCAGTTCCCGTATCCCTACGGCAAAGGATTGTCCGCCCGGCAAGGCAAGCACAATGCCTACACGACCATTGGCGATTTGATTGGCGTTGACGGCAAGCGTGGCATTGACGGCGTCTTTGCCAAGCGTGGCCGATACGAATCGCAATTGCGATGAGTCGAAGTTTAGGCTGAAACCGAATGCGTTTTCGCCGCCTTGCGCCTCAAAGGCGACTGCGACGACACCGCTTTGCCCGCGTTCAACTCTGGCTTCGACAATACGAACATTGCGCGTTACCTGCTCGATTTCCGCAGGAGGCGTAGTTTCGTTTGCAGCCAGCCCACTCACCGGGGATGTTGAGCCCCCTGCGGCCACAACGGCGTCCAATCCGGCAGCATACCGACCAGCTTGCGTCAGATCGCTGACTGACAAACGTCCGTCACCCAAACTCTCTTTCGGAGCGACATCGGCGCGTTGAAATTCACTGCCGACGGCAGCCGTATCCAATCCCGCGACGAATCGCCCGACCTGAACCCAATCGGTCACTGTCACTGTGCCATTGTTGTTTCCATTGGGCCGAGGAGCGACATCTGCCTCGTACCCTTGCGTAATAGTCAATGCGCCGCCAACGTAATTCACAGGCAATATGGAGGCGTTGACGCTGGAAATTTCACGAGCGATTGGCTGATCGCCAAACCCAAGCTGGGTTGTCGTGACCGTGACGCCAGTACCAATGGTGAACGTCACTTTAACGACTTGCCGGACACCCGACGGGAAGGCTTGCCCTGCAGGTAGCGCCAGCAAAACGCCCACCCGGCCTTGACCAAGTTGCGAACTGTTGACGTTCAACGACGCGTTCGCGGCATCGCTGCCAGTCATCACTTGCGGGTTGTTAAGCACTGCCGGATCAAAGTTCAAACTGAAACCGAGTGCGTTTTCGTCGCCCTGCGCCACCAACTCAATCGGCACAGTGACAGTGCTGCCGGGCGAACCGCTCGCTTGTCCGACCCGCAAGGTTCTGGTGGTTGTTTGTTGGGGATTGATGATGAATTGCACGGCGTTTGACGTTCCGCCGCCCGGCGCTGGGTTCACCACCGTGATGTTGGCCGTCCCCGCCGAGGTGATGTCGGCGGCGGAAATGATTGCCGTCAATTGCGCGGCACTGACAAAAGTCGTTGAGCGCGGACTGCCATTCCAATGAACCGTCGCGCCGCTGACAAAGTTCGATCCGTTGACCGTCAGCGTGAATCCTGCGCCGCCAGCCGTCGCCGAATTCGGACTGATCGAAGAAACACTGGGAACCGGATTGTTTTGCCCAGTGATGGTGACCGCGCCATTGGTGAACGTGGTTGCCGCCGTGATGTCATTGAGGTCTTTGTCGCCCACCAGCCGGGCAATTGGTTGATTGCCGAACGTAATTGGCGTCGAAGCAACAGTCGTGTTGGCGGCAACAGTGAACGTTACTAGAATCAGATCGCGACTGCCCGCGGCGATAGCCTGCCCCGGCGGTAATAACAACAAGACGCCAATTCGGCCTTGCGTCTTTTGCGTGTCATTGACGGTCAACTGTGAACCGGCAGGCAAAGCGTTGCTTGTCGCCACCATTGGATTGCTGAGCACCGTCGGATCGAAGTTCAGGCTGAAGCTGAACACATTTTCGTTGCCCAATGCCGTCATGTTAACGACCACTCCGACCTGCCCACCCGGTTGTGCGTTGGCATTGACCACTCGAATCACCCGCTGCTGTTCGGGGGAAGCCGAGGAATCGGATTGTTCAGCAACGACCGGCTCCGGCAACAAAGCATTGGGATTTCGTGGGCCATCGGCGGTCGCCACAGGATCAAGATTGGCGGCGAAACGCGAAGCTTGCGCCCAATCCAGTCCGTTCAAAATGCCATCGCCTTTGCTTGCGCGAGGCGAACAATCGGCTCGCTGAAATTCATTGCCATTGTTCGGCGTATCCAATCCGGCGGCAAAACGCCCAACCTGAGCGGCGTCCAGCGGCGACACGGTTCCATCATTGCTACCGGTCGGGCGCGGATGCACATCAGCCTCCCAACCGGGCAGGATAGTCACGGTGCCAGACGCATAGTTCGACGGCAATTCGTTCGCCTGGGCATTGCCAACAACCCGACGGATCGGTTGGTCGCCAAACGAAATCTCTGTTGTGGTGAGGTTTGGATTCGACGCGACTTCAAAGCGAACCGTCAACACGCGCCGCGTACCAGTCGCCATGGTTTGATTGACCGGCAACTGCAACGAAGCGCCAAACCTCCCTTGCGCTTTCTGACTGTCATTGACCAGCAGCGCAGTTGAATTCGGCACGCCGTCACCCAGCGTCGCCTGCGGATTGCTCAGCACCGCCGGATTGAAATTGAGGCTGAAAGCGAAGGAGTTTTCGTCGCCGAGCGAAACCAACTCGATCGGCAAGCTGACAAATCCGCCCTGCACACCGTCGGCGCTGACCACGCGCAAAGTCCTGGCGGTTTGTACCTGACCGGACTGTGTCACTGTGAAGGTTTGTCCGGCAACAGTAATTGTGCCGGTTCGGTCGCCAGCGGCGCTGTTTGCTGCCACTGTAAAACCGATCAAACCGGGACCACTGCCTGACGCGCCGGAAGTGATGGTGATCCACGAAGCGTTACTGACCGCCGTCCATGGGCAACCGTTCGCGGTCATCAGGTTGATGTTGCCCAATCCGCCCGTGGCGTTGACAAGCTGACTGGTCGGAGTGATCGAATAACTGCACTGTGGCTGCGTCGCCACCGTCGCTGTCAGGGTAAAGCTGGCGGAACCCGTGCCGCAATTATTCACGCCGATGAAATACGTCCCGGCCTGAAGTGGCGGCGAACCGGCTGGCGTGATGATCAAAGACTCTGTGTTGCCGCCTGTGGTCGCCTTGTGGTCGTGGAGGATTTCTCCGTTGGCAATCGTCAGCGGCTGGCCGAATCGAAGGTATAAATCAACGTCTTGATTGCTAACGAGCGTCACGCCCAATTGTGTGGCTCCGGCAGGAACCTGAATCGTGTATTGCGTCTCGGACAGCAGACAGAATCCTGGCTGAGCGTTGGCCACCGAGCCGGTCTGCGGCACGCCCGAAACAAGCGGCACTGTGTTCGGCGCGCCTGGCGCTTGTGTCACGGTGAATGTTTGCCCTGCAATCGTCATTGTTCCGACACGCTGCACCTGGCTTTGATTCGCAGCAACGGAAAACACTACGGAGCCATTGCCGCTGCCGCTACTGCCGGAAGTAACGGTAATGAAGCTCGCGTTGCTGGTCGCCGTCCACGAACATCCCGGCTGCGCATTGACACTTACGCTGCCGGGGCCACCGCTGGCGTTAAAAAACTGGCTGGTCGCAGAAATGGAATAGGTGCATTGCTGAGGAACTGTGGCCACAGCTCGAATCCCGAAGTTGCCAGGAAATCCAAGCCCATCAATCACCGCAAAACTGCCCCCCATCGAAACATACGATCGTTGCCGTGAAGGTGGCGTGGCATCGAGACTGAAGGGTCTGACGCCCGTCGTGGAGGTGTACCGAAATCCAACCACAAAATCGCCGGAGTTGATGGTCACACTCGGTACGGTGTAGGTGACGAATTGATCAAGCGATTGAACAGTCGCGGATGTTGCTTGCAGCGGGATCCCATTGATTTCGGAATCACCGTCAGTGTTCGCACCCACTTGAATGGTAAATGATGAACCAACGTTGACTCCTGCCGCATTGCGAAAACTGATTCTGACGGCGGTCAAGGTCGCTGGATAAGCAGGCGGAGTAATTCGATTCACAGCGGTCGCCGTTCCTCCCTGTGTCAACCCAATCGCATCTTCAAACGATCCATCGTCCACAAACATCTCGACCGTGTCGGTTGGGGTTCCACCGCTGACCGTCGCCGTCAACGTGAAACTGGCAACGCTCGTGCTGAAATTTGCGATGCCGATGTAGTAAATCCCGGCACGCAGCGGCGGCGAGCTTGCCGGTGTAACCGTGATGCTTTCATTGCCTGAAGAAATCGTAGCCGAAACGTGATCGGCAACTGGCTGGCCATTGGAAATTGTAACAGGCTGGCCAAATCGAGCCAGAAGGTCAACGTCTTGATTACCGGACAAAGTAATCTGAAGTTGCGTGGCACCGCTCGGAACCTGGATTGTGTACTGCGTTCCAGACAACACGCCTCCCCCCGGTTGTGCTGCGGGCACGGTTCCGGTTTGCGGAACGCCAGAAGTCAGCGGAACAATGCCTTGTTCGGGGCTGGATGTGGTTTCCGGGCGTAAACGAGAGCCTCGATTCGCCTGCTGATCCCAATGATCGCCGCGAACATGCGATTGAAAATTCGCCAGTTGCGACTCGTTCGCCACAACCGACGTCAGCCTCAAAAGCCCGAAATCGCTGGCCGCAAACAACGATGTCAAAAGAATTCCTACCATCAGACAAAGAAATGGCTTCGCGCCAAACATCGCTTTTCTCATCACAGTCTCCTTGGTGATTTTGGCTCTCTACGGCAGAGCGGAATTTGTTTTCGTTCAACGCTCAGGCACACGTTGGCCGTTTGTGCCTGTCTCATGGACGTCGAACAAATGCTGAAGCGAATGGAAACCCAGAGTCGGCTTCCATCCAACAACGCGCGATTCGCAGGAAAAGATGATCACTCCAAGAAGATTTTTTTACGGCTGGGAGTACGACTAAGACTTGCCCTTTTTCTGAGCGATGATTAAAACTTTGCCGTTCAATCCAGCATGATTGAATCAGGCTAGTTTCACCAATCCAACATCGTTACCAACATTCTTTTTCTGTGATCCTGGAGGCCAGATGGATCAACCCGATCCTCAAACCATAACTCAATTACTGCTCGATTGGAGTAAAGGCGACCGGCTGGCGATGGAACAGCTCATTCCAATGGTGTATGCCGAGTTGCACAGGATTGCCGAACGTTCGCTGCGGCGTGAAGCCGAAAGCCACACGCTACAACCGACGGCGTTGGTCAACGAAGCGTTTCTCAGACTATTCGATCAAACTCGTGTCGAATGGCAAAACCGGCTACATTTTTTTGGCGTTGCCGCTCGTCTGATGCGCCGCATCCTGATTGACCACGCTCGTAAACATCACGCCAGCAAACGCGGCGGCGGCGCAAAAAAAATCCCGTTCGATTCCCTGCTCAATTTGTCGGAAGACCAGATCACGAATACTCGTTTCGACTGGTCTGACGCAAAGTATGTCGAGTTGTTGGCGCTGAACGACGCGCTGGAGGAACTGGAACGACTCGACCCGGACAAAGCTCGTATCGTTGAGTTGAAATATTTCTTCGGGCTGACGGTGGAAGAAATCGCGGTCGCCTTGCATGTTTCCGTGGCAACCGTCGTGCGCCAATGGCGAGCCTCACGCACGTTTCTTTACCACGCAATCAACAAGGAGGTTTCGGATGAAACAGACTCGTTGGAAACAGATAGATGAAGTGTTGCAACAGGCGCTGGAACTGCCTACAACCGAGCGCGATACGTTTTTGGATCAAGCTTGCAACGGCGATGAAGCCTTGCGACGCGAACTCGCGTCGCTGCTGGCCGCCGACCGGCAAATGGGAGATTTTCTCGATCAACCGCTGCTCAGTCGTGAAGCCTCATCCGCCATTGGTCGGCGTATCGGCGTTTATCGAATCGAGCGCGAAATCGGGCGCGGCGGCATGGGCGCTGTGTATCTGGCCAGCCGGGACGACCAACAGTTCGAACAGCAAGTCGCCATCAAGCTCATCAAACGCGGCATGGACACCGACGAGATCATCGAACGCTTCCGCTACGAACGTCGCATCCTGGCTTCGCTCAACCATCCAAACATCGCGCGGCTGCTTGACGGCGGCACGACCGAAGACGGGTTGCCTTACTTCGTCATGGAATTCATCGAAGGCGAACCGCTGCTGGCATATTGCCAACGCCATCAACTCGGCGTGCAGGCGCGGCTTCAACTGTTTCTGCAGGTTTGTCGCGCGGTGCAACACGCACACAGCAATTTGATCGTTCACCGCGACCTGAAACCATCGAATATTCTGGTGACAACGGATGAAACGGTGAAACTGCTGGATTTCGGTATTGCCAAAGTGCTCAACACCAGCGAAACAGGTCTGTCCACATTGCTCGGCCAGCGTCCAATGACACCCGAATACGCCAGTCCTGAACAGCTTCGCGGAGAAACGGTTACCACAGCCAGCGATGTGTATTCGCTCGGCGTGGCGCTGTATGAACTGCTGGCAGGCGAGCGCCCTTATCGCTTCGCCAGCCGCAACGCCGAAGAAGTCGTACGCTTCGTTTGCGAACAGGAGCCGCCAGCTCCCAGCGCACGCGCAGCGCAATCCGATAAGCTACGACGGCAACTTGTTGGCGACCTGGACAACATCGTTTTGAAAGCCATGAACAGAGCGCCCGAACGCCGCTACGCGTCGGTCGAACAACTGGCCGACGACCTGCGGCGATATCTGAACGGACAACCGGTTTCGGCCAGGCCTGACACGATTGGTTATCGCGCAGGAAAATTTATCCGGCGGCATCGCGCAGGCGTTGCGGTGGCGGCAATGCTGATTGTGACGCTGCTGGCCGGAATCATCGCCACTTCCTGGCAGGCCCGCATCGCCCGCGCTGAACAGCATCGCGCCGAAACCGAACGCACCAACGCGCAGCTTCAACGCAGTGTCGCCGAAGGCGAAAAGACGCGCGCCGAGGCCGAGACAGCGCGCGCCGAAAAAGCTTTGGAAGAGGCCCGCGCCGAACGGAATCGCGCTGAGCAGGCATTGGCCGTGGCTGAAAACGAGCGTGCTAGAGCTGAAGCAGCTCTGACCGAAGCAAAAGCCGAGCGCGCCCGCGCAGAATCCGAAAAAAACCGCGCCGAAGCCGAGCGTGCCAAAGCCGCCCAACGCTTCGATGACGTTCGTAAACTGGCGACCGCATTTCTCTTTGATTTCTACAATTCGATTCAGGACTTGCCAGGCTCGACCAAAGCACAGCAACTGGTGGTCAGCAAAGCAGTCGAATATCTCGACAAACTCGCCAGAGAAGCAGGTGACGATCCTTCGCTGCAACGTGAAGTGGCGACAAGTTACATGCGGCTGGCGACCATTCAAGGCAGCAGCATATCCGTGACCTCCGCTTTGGGCGATGGCGCAAGAGAAATGGCCAGCTATGACAAGGCGCTGGCGATTCTGGAATCGCTGACGAGCACTCACCCTGACGACAAAGCGGCTCTGAGCGAACTTGCCAGATTGCACATGGCGATGGGCATGAAGTTGCTTGATGCCGGCAACGAATCCAGAGCGTTTGAACACGCAAGCAAAGGATTGGAAAAAAGGCGCGTCCTTTATCAGGCAGACCCGGAAAGCGCTGCTGCCCGGTATGAACTCTCCGCGGCTTACCGTCAATTCTGGTTTGTGGCCGGCAACACAGGCCACACGACCATCTCATTCGACAGCTTGCGCCAATCAGTCGCCATTTCCGAACAATTGGCGACTGATCACCCACAAAATTTATCTTACCGCTTTTACTCTGCGCACAATCTCAGAGAATTTGGCTTTCAGCTCTGGCTGCGTGGGGATCCGGACGAGGCCTGGAATCATTACAGGAAAGCCCGCGAGGTTTTTGAGACGATATTTGCCGCTGATCCCGGCAGTGTCGCCAAACGGCGCGGCGTTTATGTGATCTCAATTTCAGTGGGAGAATTGTTGATTCGAACAGGTCGTCCGGCTGAAGCGCTGAGAGTCTTACAACGCGCTCAGGCCTTGATTGAAGAAATCGTTCAAAAAGACCCTGTTAACGTTCAGGCCCGCCGCGATCTTTCGATCGTACTTCAAGGCGTCAGCGCAGCCCTGGAGGCTGCGGGAAGATACAGGGAGGCGTTGGATCAATACCGCAAAAGTGTCGCCATTAACGAGAATTTGGTTGCGACTGATAAAAGCAACACCCGTTATCAGCGCGACCTGGGCGAGTGCTACTACTCCATGAGCAAGCTGCTTGATGAAACCGGCGAGACTGAGCAGGCACTGTCATTTGCCCGGAAGGCGCAACAGCTTTTCGATGAGATGATCATCCGCGAGCCGAAGGCGCTACACGTTCGACGGCAAACGGCATGGAACTTAATCCAATTCGCAAAGATGTTGGCAAAGACGGGACAACAAGAAGAAGCGCACCACCACACCAAACGGGCGCTGGAACTTCTCAAAGTCATCGCCGACTGGACGGAGACAGTCGGACTGTACATCAACGAGTATGCCTGGCCGCTGCTGACCTGCGAACCTGCCGATATGCGCGATCCGGTGGCAGCGCTGCCTTACGCCAAGCTCGCCGTCGAGCGAACACGCGGCAACGATCCGAACATCCTGAAAACTCTGGCGCTTGCCCATCACCTGACGGGAAACCACTCCAAAGCAATTGAAGTCGCACAAAAAGCTCTGGCCTTGCTGCCACCGGCAGAGGCCGAACAATCGGTTCTGCGTCAGGAGTTGGAAGAGTTATCACAGCAAGCGGAAAAAGCGATCAAGCAACCGTAAGCCTTGGTCAATCTCCATACCGCCCAACCGTTCGCCACAAGTCCACGACGGTTTCGCCGCGCGTGCAGTACATGCGGTCGTACAGGTTCACATTCGGATCGCAGTGGGGAACGATGAATTCAATGCGGTCGCCGAGTTTGATTTCGCGGCTGGGATTTTGAAACAACAATGTGCCGTGTTCGTCGCTGCTGGCGGAAAAGTTCACGCCGGTAATTCCCTTCACGTCGGCGTCGAATTTGCGATCTTTAGCAAACGCCTTGATGCCGCAATCCAGCGTCGCGTGATCGTCGTAAACTTTGCTGATGACCGTTCCCATGACGGTCAAAGCGCAATTGAAATCATCGTACATGGCACCACTTTTGCCACCGACCAGCCGATATTCCTTGTCCATAAACACGTAAGAACCGACTTGCAGTTCGGTCATTCCCTTCAATTCGGTATCAATGTTGTACGTGCCTGTGCTGCCGCCGGACATGATCTCCACTGGCAAGCCAAGCCGTTTCAGTTGCGCAAAAGTTTCCAGTACAGGCGTCATGACTTTGGTCGAATGATTACGACGAGCGTCAAACCCGTTGACGTGCGCCGATGCGCCGGAATAGCCGTGAATCCCACGCAATCGCAGACCAGGCAGTTTCGCCAATTGTTCTGCCAGTTTGACAGCAAGTTCCCCGGCAGGAACTCCTGTGCGCCGACCGGCAGGATCAACATCCATCATCACGTTCAGCGTGAGTTTGGCGGCGATGGCGGCTTCGCTGAGCTGTTTGGCGTGCATCAAATTGTCCACCACTGCCATCGTGTCCGGCGCACGGCGAAGCAATTTCATCAACCGGTCAATTTTCGGTTTGCCGACCAATTCCGAAGTAATCAACAAGCCTTTGACGCCCGCTGCCGCCATGGCTTCGGCTTCGCGGATGGTGGCGACGCATAACCCAATCGCACCGGCTTTCAGTTGCCGATGCGCGACTTCCACACATTTGTGCGTTTTGCCGTGAGGCCGCAAATTGATTCCGGCGGCTTTGGCGTGCGCGGCCATTCGCGCAATGTTGG
>JAEUQP010000711.1 GCA_016789645.1 Acidobacteriota bacterium
CGTCGGCCAATTCAATCCACCCACCGCCGTCAAAGGCTTCACCCGCCATCCACAACCAGAACCGGCCATCGGCGCTGACCGCCGGAGCGTAAGCGGTTTCCATCGGTACGGCCTCGGGCAGTTCTAAAAGGCCAACGGTCAGATTCCCCGATTGCCAGATGGATTCAGCCTGCCCGGCATGCACCCGCAACGCGCGAAGCATCGCCGGTATTGGCGAAACGTTTTGTTGATTGTCGTCAGCCGATAACCAGCCACATAACAAAGACATCTTCTTGCTTAAAAGTAATGCCCAACAGCACGAAACGCGTTTGTGTAAACAACACCTACTTTTTTCAACCCATTGAAAATCGCGTACCCAAACTCCAACTTGCGCTCTCTCAAAGCTTGAATAAAAGCGGCAAACGATTCCAAGTCAGCCGCTCGATGAAGATCGTCCCAAATGACCAACCACTCCCCAGCATTCAAGTCAAAGAAGGCTTTTACGATCCCAACCCTTGACCACTTTGCAGCCCCAACCGGCCCATCAATCAGAAAGACATTGAATTTTCGTGAACCGATCTCGCCTGCCTTGCTCAAGTCATACCAATGATAAGACCCAAAAACCGGACTGTTGAATTCAATCAACGGACAACAATGCAGTTGGTAAGTTGATGTGGAAAGAGATTGTTGGACTTGCTCCGACCAAAATGGGTCATGCTCAATTGTCACAACATCAGCCCCAGAATGCCTCTTATAAGCCGAAAGGATTTTCGTCGTCTGTCCGGCTCCAAATTCAATCACGCTGCCGGGGCTTAACTCTGTCAGGACTCTTAACAATAAATAGAGCCGTTTGTAATCTGCCGCGCCTCCTGTCGGAATCAGAGTGGCATTCAGCCATTGGGCATTCAGCCTCAACTCACGAAATAATTCGACGGCAATCAAGTCTCGATATAACGATTCTGCAATTGTTTCCGCATATAGTGGCAAAGAGTTCGCCTTGACGACTTTGTGGTATCGCCAATCGCGCTGCCAAGCTCTGAATCGAACATAAATCTGATAAATCGGATAAGCAAAGATTATTTTTCGGATGAACCGCTTAAACATCGAAGCATCACCTCACCTTCTTTCACAGGTTTGAAAATCGCCCACCATCCATCTGCAAATCGTTCCGGGCTGAAACGCTCAACCGAATGACGCGCCAATTGTCCGGCTTGTTCTCGCCGTGCGGAATCCGACAAAAAGTATTCGATCCCTTCGGCCAAAGCCGCTGCCGTCACCTCCGAACAAACCCAACCATCCACTCGGTGAGCAATCAACTCCGGCAAGGCTCCGGTGGGAAACACGACCGAAGGAATGCCCGCCTGCTTGGCTTCGATATTCACCAAGCCGAATCCCTCTCTTAATTCTGGAATCGAAGGGCAGCAATGAACGCCCGCTTGCGCCAGCAATGCCGGCACATCTTCGCGCCAACCGAGAAACCTGACTCGCCCGACCAAATCCGGCTGAGCGGCACGATCAAGCAAATTCTGGCGATACCCGGTGTAGGTAGGCGATTCCCATCCGCCAATGTTTCCAACCACATCCAACCGAACGTCGAAATCCCGGTTGACCAAAATCGCAATGGCTTCGATCAACAGATCAAGCCCTTTGGGAGGGATGATCTGCCCGACATAAATCACTTTGTTGGGTTCTCGTTGTGATTCATTTGCCGCGTTATCACTCGGTTGGCGGTAAGGAACGGTGTTGTAGATGTAACTGACTTTTGCCGCAGGAACTCCATGCGCGAGCAATTCCTGTGTGGTGAACCGGGAATTACAGACAAACCGATCCACCGTTGGGCTGACCGCCCAACGCCAAACCAATTGATACAGACGGCCAGCTTCGGGCGCATTGCCCAACCGCAAAACTGCTTTCACGCCCAACCAACGAAGCACGACCAACGCCGGGGCGTTTTTCAGTACCGTGACAAAATCCGGCAGCAGCACATGCGTTGGCCGAAAGCGCCGGGCATCGCGCAACAATCCCAGGCTGGTCATCGCCACATCCCACAAAAACCTTGCCAGATGGAGCGGATTGAACAACTGTCGCCCAAATCCCACCTGGTAATACCCGGTTGACCAACTGGCGCCGATCTGGTCGGCCAGCGCCACAATGCGATGATTTTCCCAGTTGTTGACGATGCAATGCACCGCCGCTCCGCGCTGGCGCAGCGTGCGTAACACTTCAAACGTCATGCGCTCCAATCCGGCAACGATGACCATGCCTCCGCAACATGCAATCACGCGTGGCGTTGTATTGGTTTTCATTTCATCATTACCCGACACGGACATGACAACTTCGGCCACATCGCTTATTCCAATCTGCGCAACAGACGCCTTTTGCCCTGAAAGGGCATGATTCAATAGACGTGGGCATCGCCCCTTGTCATTACCCAAATCTTTTCACGAAATTGCTTTGGTCTTAGCCCGCGAACGCGGGCGGCAAGACAGTAGCGCGAGCCGGAACCCCAGGAACGCGCAAAAGAGATTTACAAGCCTGCGTCAGCAGGCGGCAGTGGCTCGTGATTGGGTAATGTCCTGCAAAAACTCTGTCGCCCGCGTTCGCGGGCTGACTACGCAATCCACTGGTTTCCCAGGGTTTCGCGCTGACGCGCTCCACCCTGGGCTACGGTCTGCTGCCCGCATCCGCGGGCTAAGAAACAAAGCGTGAGTTTTGAGCGAAAATTTGGGTAATGACAAG
>JAEUQP010000735.1 GCA_016789645.1 Acidobacteriota bacterium
CACAACGTAAATCAGCACGCCATACATTCCCGCGCCGACGCCGCCGAAGACGACTTCGCCAAGCATGATGTTGGCCAGCGGAACCAAACCGCCCAGCGGCGTAAACGAATCGTGCATTGCATTGACCGCGCCGCACGAAGCGTCGGTTGTCGCCGTGGCAAAGAGCGCCGAATTGGCGATACCAAAACGAACCTCCTTGCCTTCCATGTTTCCGCCGGACTGCGCCGCTGTGGTCGCTTGGTCTACACCGGCAAGCATCGGATTGCCGCGCGCTTCCGCCCAATACGCCACGCTCACGCCGACGAAAAACATCAACGCCATTGCGCCAAACACCGCCCAGCCATGTTTGGGCGAACCGGTCATTCGTCCCAGCGTGTGGGTCAGTCCGGCGGAAATGGCGAAGATGGCGAACATTTCCAACAGGTTTGTCAGCGGCGTGGGATTTTCAAAAGGGTGCGCGGAATTGGCGTTGAAAAATCCGCCGCCGTTCGTGCCCCACATTTTGATGGCTTCCTGCGAAGCGACAGGCCCTTGCGCAATGGTTTGGGTTTTCACCTCGCCTTGCGCATCGAGCAGCGTCACTGTGTCGTATGGTTTCAGGTTTTGCACTACGCCTTGCGAAACCAGTGCTAGCGCGCCGACCAGACAAAACGGCAGCAGCACCCATAACGTGGCGCGCGTCATATCCACCCAGAAATTGCCCAAGCTATCTTTTTCCCGCTGCGCAATGCCGCGAATGAAGGCGACGGCCAGCGCAATGCCTGCTGCCGCCGAAACGAAGTTCTGCACCGTCAGCCCGGCCATCTGCGTCAAATAGCTCATCGTCGTTTCTGGCAGATAACTTTGCCAGTTGGTATTGGTCGTGAATGAAGCCGCCGTGTTGAAAGCCGAACTCGGTTCGATGTTGGCCAATTTTTGCGGATTGAACGGCAACCACGCCTGCGCGCGCTGTAACAAGTACAGCGAAACCATCGAAACCACGCTGAACAGCAACATCGCCGTGCCGTATTCCGTCCAGCGCATTTCGCGCGTTTCGTCCACACCGGTCAGCCGGTAAATCAGCCGTTCAACGGGACGCAGTACAGGATCAAGAAAAGTTCGTTCGCGGTTGAAGACGCGCGCCATAAACGCGCCCAGCGGTTTGGTGACGGCCAGCACCAACGCGAAGAACAACAGGATTTGTAACCAGCCATTGAATGTCATAAAGGTTTTTTCCAGTCAGAATTTCTCTGGTCGCAGCAGCGCGTACGTCAGGTAAACCAGCAACAGCGCCGCCGCGACGAGCGATAAAACAGATTCCCAGTTCATAAGTCTTTCCTTTATTGCAGCTTCTCGCAGCCGCGCACATACGCCAGCGAAAGCAGAAAGAACGCCACCGTGACGGAGATAAAAATCAGATCGAGCATGTTTCTCCTTCGTGTTTACCAACTGCCTTGTTTGCGTCCGAACCACCACACCAAACCGAGTGTGGCCGTGTTCTGTTCCTGTTTCAGCAAGCCGGGCCGTTCGGTCAGAAAAAACGGCTGATTGGAAAAATCGCGCCGGTATTCGCCGCGCATCAGGAAGCCTTCGGCCAGTTTGTATTCCGCCGTCAGCGTGTGTTCTTTCAACGCCTGCGTCGCGCCGCTGAACAGCCCACCGCGATCCGACAGATATTCAAAACGCCCGGCCAGCGCGAATTTCGGCGTGAACTGATACCGCGCGTACGCCGCGCCGCCCGTCACACGCGAAGGCGCGGACGTTTCCTGCACACGGTTGACGACATAATCCCCCTCCAGCGCCAGCGTCAGTTTGTCCGTGACGTTGAATGTGGCGTAAGCGTCCAGCACGTGAAACCGGCCTTCGGGTACGGGCTGGATGACATCGGTCGAAAGTCCGGGCTGGGTCGGCAACGGCGCAAAACCCGGATTGAGCGATGGATTGCGGTCACGTTGTTCTTTGCCCGCGTAATAGTTCGTTTGCAGTGTGATGCGGCTGGTCGGTTTGATGGTCAGCAGCACGGCTTGCGATTTGAAACCGTTGAAGTCTTCAGATTGATTCGCGCCGTTCACCAGCCAATGCGTAACGGTCAGTTTGTCGTTGACGTTGTAGCTGCTGCGAAAGCCGAAGTGATAAAACGGCAGAAAGTTGAACCAGTAAGCCCGCGAGTAATTGAAGTTGTCTTTCGTAAAGTTGGTTTCGTAACCGAGCGCGCCTGCGAACTTGCCGAAATCCACCGTCAGCCCTTTGCCGATGGGCGC
>JAEUQP010000740.1 GCA_016789645.1 Acidobacteriota bacterium
GCTTCGCAGACGGATTGAAATAACCGCAACCGTTCGGCGATGGATAGTTTTCGCTGGGCGCAGTATTCAGTGATCGGCACACCGTCCACGTATTCCATCACCACGTACGACCAGCCGTCTTCGGTGACGCCGCCATCCAGCAAACGTGCGATGTTCGGATGTTCCAGCGCGGCCAGCACGCGACGTTCGATATTGAATCGCCGATTGATTTCGGAGCGAATGCCGCCCGGCCAGACCATTTTGATGGCAACGCGCTTTTCATAGGCGTCGTCAGCGCGTTCGGCCAGATACACTGCGCCCATGCCGCCTTGCCCGATTTCGCTGACAATGCGGTAAGGGCCGATGCGGCGGCCTTGTTCGTAGCCGGGATCGAATTGCGCGCCGTCGAGTCCGAATTCGACCAGCGCTGGTTCTTCCAGAAAGTCGCCGGATTTGTCGAAATCGCGGAGCATCTGTTCCGCCGCCTGGCGGATGGCGTCGTCACCGCCGCTTTGTTCGGCGATGAAATGCGCACGCGCCGACGGCTCGCACTCCAGCGAAGCTTCAAAAAGTTCTTTGACTTGTCGCCACTGATCTATGGTCATCGGTTGAAATTTTGGAGAAGGCTCTTGCGTCGCGGCAAGACGTCCGCGTTTCAATTTGAAACGCAGGCGAGACGCCTGCGTTCCGTCCTGAAAAGTTGCTTGCCATTTCTTCGCAAGTATAATGCGGACGAATCGGAGCAAACAGCTCACGTTTTCGGCACAATTTTCAATTTTTTGATGGAGGTTTCGGCCTTGTCCTCACCCGATTTCACAACATTGTTGATGGCTTGGCGCAATGGAGACAATCACGCTGCCGAACAAATCGCGGAGTTGGTGTATGCGGAATTGCGCCAGCGCGCGAAAAGCTATTTGGCTGGTGAACATGGATATCAAACGTTGTCAGCCACAGCGTTGGTCAATGAAACCTTTGTTCGGTTGATCGGCGGAGCGCAGGTGGAATGGCAATGCCGCGCACATTTTTTCGTCGTCGCGTCGAACGCCATGCGGCGCATTTTGATTGACGCGGCGCGGCATCGCCGAGTCCGTCAAAACGGCGATCATCGCTGGGTGGAAAACGAAGAGATCACTCCGTCTCCAGCGAATTTTTTCAATCGCAAAATTGATTTATTGGCATTGAATGAAGCATTGCAGGAACTGGCTCTGTTTGATCCTCGCGCTGCACAGGTCGTCGAGTTGCGATATTTTGGCGGATTGACCGAACAGGAAATTGCCGATGTGTTGGGAGTATCGTTGGCGACCGTCAAACGCGATTGGGCTTCGGCCAAAACCTGGCTGTACGGACGGCTGAAATCCGGCTCGAATGTCAGCAACACCGCCTGAAGCAGTTCTCTTCAATTCATCTCATGGCTTTCAAGAAAATGTTTTAACTACGAATGGTCACAAATGAACACGAATGGTCGAACTGGAAACCGGTAAATTCCTATTTTGCTTCACCCCTTGCCTTTATTCGTAAGCATTCGTGCCATTCGTAGTTCTTTTCTTTTTCTTGATGTCTATCAGCATTCAAAGCGATTCCAGAATCAGGTTTTGCCAGGCGTCTACCGAAGCGCGCCAGCCAGAAGGAATTAAAGTTGTTGAGCCGTATTCCACCACGATCGCTGGCGCGGTGAAGTAGGCTCCGGGCAGCAAAGAGTCCCGGTTGAAGACGGCGGCTTTGCGGCGTTTGTCGCCCAGCCAGATCAGCGTTTCGCGGTCAGGTTTGGCTTTGTAACGGCGAAAGGATTTTTCTTGCCTGAGTTTGGGTTTGTCTGTCACGCCAATGGCGCGCAATCGAACGCTGACAATTTCGACGGCTTTGTGCGCGTCGGCGTGGCCGTAACGTTCAAGGTGCGTTTGATGAAAGCGGGCAATGGCGTCGGCGTCTGCCGCAACTTCGAGTTCAAAGGATTGGCCGCGATAGCGCATGGCCAGCAATCGAACGAGGTTGGTTTGCTCCGGCGCAAAGTTTTCGGCGCGCAAATCCGCTTTGGCCAGTTTTTCCATGGCGGCGAATTCGCGTTCAATGCGACGCGGCAGAATTGATTTCTCTTTGGCGTCAATCGTCAACATGATGGTGCGCGAATAATCTTTGACCACGTCGGCCAGCAACACGCCGAGCGCCGAAAACGCTCCGGGAAACGATGGGATCAGCACACGTGGAATCTTCAACGCCGAAGCCAGCGCCGCCGCGTGCAACCCGCCTGCGCCGCCAAAACTGACCAGCGAAAATCGGCGCGGATCGTGACCGCGTTCAACCGAAACCAGGCGCAGCGCCTGTTCCATGTTTGCGTTGGCCACGCGAATGACGCCTAGCGCCGCCTGTTCGCGCGTGACCAGTTTGGACGAAGCGCGCGACATATCTTCGGCCA
>JAEUQP010000834.1 GCA_016789645.1 Acidobacteriota bacterium
AATGGCATGTTGCTGGTGTTGAATTGATTGATGTTGATCCAGGCATCCAGTGTGAATTGGTTGACGTTAAAAACAGTGGGGTTATCAAGGTCGTGCGGCACTTCCAGCCAGTGATTTGCCGTTGTCAAAATGCCTTGATCAACGATTGCCGGTGGAAAAGTTCCACCCGTTCCCTTTGTCTGAGCGTGGTGAGTGCCTCTGATGTCGTTTCCGTTTCCGTCCATCGGCCACCACGAAATCAGAGCGTCGTTGCGCGGTGGTGGTGGACCTACACACCCGCAATTTTTAGTCGCACAAATAACTTTCAGCTTGTATTCCCGCGTCGCCATGCAACTGCATTGGTCGGTCACTTTGACCGTGAAGGTGAAATCACCGGTCAAAACTGGCGCGCCAGAAAATGTGCCATTCGGGTTCAGCGTCAGCCCCAGCGGCAATTGGCCTGCACTGATGGTGAAAGTGTTCATGCCGCATCCGCCAACCGTCGAAAATTGCAATCCGGTCGGAGCGTAAGTCGCACCTCTGATGGCATCGGGCAATTGCATCACGTCGGGCGTGATGGCGGTGATGCCGCAATTGATCGTCAAGCCGTACACGCGCATCCCCGTGCAGCCGAATTTGTCCGTCACCGTCACGGTGAAGGAAAACCCACCGGTTTGCAGCGGCGTGCCTTGCAACTTGCCGTCAGAGGTCAACTGCATTCCGCTGGGCAACAATCCAGCCGTCACGGCGTAACTGTACGGCGCGGTTCCGCCTGTTGAGGTCAGTTGTTCCACCGGGGAATAACTCTGCCCGGCAATGCCGTCGTGCAAAGTGGTTGGCGAAATAACGATGTTCGGACAAACAGTCTGCCAGGTGAGAGTGACGTTTCCCGTGCAGCCGTTTTTATCCGTAGCTGTGACGGTGAATGTGGAACTGCCCGCTACTTCGGGAATGCCGGTCAGCTTGCCGTCGGGTTGCAGCGTTACGCCTTTGGGCAAGGTTCCGCTCGACAAACTGTATGTGAACGGAGCCGCTCCGCCAGCGGGTGAAAATTGCTGGGTGAACGTTTGCCCGACGATGCCGTTGGTCAACGTAGGCGGCGTCAGCGTGATGAGCGGGTCTTTCTGCGTGTAAGTTTCAGAAGTGTTCAGGTCGCCTGCGGTTCCGTTGCCTCCGGCGATGATGACCTTGCCGCAACTCAGCAAAGCGGCGACGTGGCGTCCACGCGCATTCACGAGTGGCCCGGCATCAGACCATGTGTTGTTTGCGGGATCGTACAGTTCTGCCGAATTGGTTGGCTGGCCGTTGGCGCCAAGCCCTCCGGCCACCAACACCTTGCCCGAAGGCAGCAACGTTGCCGTATGCAGTTGCCGCGCCGTCGTCATCGGAGCTTTCGTCGTCCACTGACTGGTTGATGGATTGTACAGTTCAATCGAATTGAGCGCCGTTGTGCTGTTGGTTCCGCCGACGACCAGCACTTCGCCCGAAGGCAACAGCGTCGCCGTGTGCGCGTATCGCGCCGTAGCCAATTTCGTGGTTTGCAATGCCCAACCGCCGCCGGGCGTGTACCGTTCGACAGAATCAAATGCTTGCAACGGATCGCGCTGAAATCCTCCAACGACCAACACCTGCCCGTTGGGCAAAACCGTCGCCGTGTGAAAAGCTCGCCCAACATTCATCGCTGGCCCCGCCGACCAGGTTTTGGTTGTCGGGTTATACAGTTCCGTAGTTTTGAATGTTCCGCTCGCCCCGGAGCAACAGTTGTTGTCATATCCGCCCGTCATCAACACGTTGCCGGCCATCGTTCCCGTCGTCAGCAAAGACAGCGTTGTTTGATACCGTTTGATCGAAGGCTGCCCGGACGTCGCCGCCCAGGCTCCGCCCGTCGCAGTTTCGGTAAACAGATAACTGGTCGCGCTCGGAGCCGTGTTGTCGTCATCGCCAGCCACCAGCACGTCGCCTGTCGCCAGCAATTGAGCCGTATAGCGGTGCGCGGTGGGAATCGCGCCAACCGTTTGCCAGGTGTTCGTTGCCGGTTTGTAAATGGCGGCATCAGTCAGGAAGTTTTGGCCGGTTCTGAACCCGCCGACCACCAACCAATTTCCCGAAGGCAGCACACTGGCGGCGGCAAAATTTCGCGTCGAAGGCATCGGCGTGGCGCTGACCCAATCGCCCGGAGCCGAGCTTGTAGAAGCCGATTGAGTTGCAGCGCCTTTCAACGCCAAGACTTTGCCAAATAGCGTGTCGTTCGCTGCGAAAATCGCCATCAGGCAAACCACAAATCCGGCGGAAAGCATCGTCAGCTTCCACCGCAACAAGGTATCTGAAATTCGTCGAAACATAGTTACTCCAGTGTAGGGTGCAGAGGTTGATCTTTA
>JAEUQP010000838.1 GCA_016789645.1 Acidobacteriota bacterium
CCGTGCGCTGCACAGGTATGGGTATCCGGCGCACCGACTGGAAGAGGTCATGAGCCGCGCCGCCGACCGATTGCGGCTGACCGGGCAATTCTTTTCCACGCCGACTTCGATTTTTGCGTCGTTTGGCAAACAGGAAGAACAGCAAACCTTTCTGATGCGTGTCACGCCCGGCGAAGTCAATCTGGGCAAATTGGCCGAACTCGACGATGTGACGACGGGCGTGTTGCGCGGAGCCGTCAGCGCGGCGGAAGGATCAGACAGGATCGAACAGATCCTGGCCGCTCCGGCGCGGTACGGAAACGTGCTGACGGTCGTGGCGTTTGGGATGGCTTCGGCGGCGGCGTCGCGCTTTCTGGGCGGAGGCCTGAAGGAAATTGCCGTGTCGGCGTTGATTGGCGTGACCATCGGATTGCTGTCCGTGCTTGTCGGAAAAAATCCAACCTGGAGTCGCGTGTTTGAACCGGTCGCGGCTTTCACAGCATCGGCGTTGGCAGCGGGGCTGAGCTTCGCTGTCGGGCCTTACGCCGTGTCGAACGCGACGCTGGCCGGATTGATTATTCTGATGCCCGGATTGACGTTGACGGCGGCGATGATCGAATTGTCGTCGCAACATTTGTCTTCGGGCACGGCGCGATTGAGCGGCGCGTTCGTCATTTTCCTCGGCATGGGGTTTGGCGTGGCGGTCGGCGATACAGTTTCGCAAGCTGTGTTTGGCAATCCGCAAATTGCGCGCGCAATCCCGTTGCCTCCGTGGACGGAACTGATTGCGTTGGTCACCATGCCGCTGGCATTGACCGTGTTGTTGAAAGCGCATTTGCGTGATGCCGTCTGGATCGTCATTGCCGGAGCCTTGGCTGTTGGCGGTGCCAAGCTTGGCGCAAAATTTCTTGGCCCGGAATTGGGGGTGTTTTTCGGCGCGTTGGTGGTCGGCGTGGCCAGCAATGGTTATTCGCGGTTGCTTGATCACCCGGCGATCATCACGCAAGTGCCGGGCATTTTGCTGTTGGTTCCCGGCAGCGTAGGCTTTCGCGGCTTGGCGGCGTTGCTCGACCGGCAGATCGTTTCCGGTGTAGATACCACGTTCAAAATGATTTTGACGGCGATGGCCTTGGTGGCGGGAACATTGATCGCCAACATTGTCGTTCCGTCGCGCAGAGAGTTGTAGGGCAATCTGCCAGATTGCCCCCGATCTGTTTTTAACCTTAACTGAACAAGCTGGCAGCTTGTTCTACTTTCAAGAGGACATCACCATGGCAAACCGAATCAATCATCAATGGCGGCTGGCGGCTCGGCCTGAAGGCTTAATCAAGGAAAGCGATTTCACCTGGACGGAAGAAGTCGTGCCGGAATTGCAGGACGGCCAGTTTCTGGTTCGCAATCTGTATTTGTCGCTCGATCCGACGATGCGAGGTTGGGCTTCACGCGACACATATCTGCCTGCCGTGCCGATTGGCGGCATCATGCGCGGCGGAACCATCGGCGTTGTCGAAGAATCGCGCAACGCGAATTTCAAAGTCGGCGACCACGTGTCGGGCTTGCTCGGCTGGCAGGAATACGCCGTCACTGATGGCAAAGGAGTCAATGCGCTGCCAAATCTGCCCGGCATTCCGCTGACGGCGCATTTCGGATTGTTCGGTCACATCGGCATGACGGCCTATTTCGGATTGCTGGACATCGGCCAGCCCAAGCCCGGAGAGACGCTGGTGGTTTCGGCGGCGGCTGGCGCAGTCGGTTCGCTGGTCGGCCAGATCGGCAAAATCAAAGGCTGCCATGTGGTCGGCATCGCCGGAGCCGATGACAAATGCAAATGGTTGGTGGACGAACTCGGCTTTGACGCGGCGATCAATTACAAAACCGAAAACGTCGCGGCGGCGCTGAAAAAACATTGTCCGAACGGCATTGACATAGACTTTGAAAACGTCGGCGGCGAAATCATGGATGCCGTGTTGGCGCAAATCAATTTTCGCGCGCGCATTGTGTTGTGTGGATTGATCTCCAGTTACAACGCGACTGCGCCGGTTCCGGGGCCGTACAATTTCGCCAACATACTGGTGCAACGCGCCCGCGTCGAAGGTTTCATTGTCATGGATTATGCTCCGCGCGCGATGGAGTGCATGACCGAAATGGGCAAATGGCTGATGGAAGGCAAACTCAAATATCGCATTGACGAGGTGGATGGGTTGAAACACGCGCCGCTGGCGTTGAACAAACTGTTTGAAGGCACGAACATCGGCAAGCTGGTGGTCAAAATTTGAGCGGTCATGATTGCCGGGTAAAAGAAGCGTCTGGCTCTTGCGCCAATCCGTGATCTGGCCAAGAATAACGCGCCACCCCAGCAACCGGTCAGGCCACATGGATGACCGACACTTCTACCCCAACTCATCCAAGGAGAAAAACCATGAAGCGAATCTTTGCAGTGTTCTGTTTTGCGTTGGCGCTGTCGGCAGTCGCGTTTGCTCAAGCGCAACCGGCTCAAGGCGGCGAAACGATGATGAAAAAGTCGGACAAGAAGGCGCAGAAGAAAGCCGAAAAATCGGTGCCGCAAAGCGATGGTGATATTCAACAGTGCATCACCGATAAATTGGCCAAATCCGAAAAGCTGAAATCGCAAAGTTTCAGTTCGGCGGTCAGCAGCGGTGTTGTTACGTTGACCGGAAATGCGACCAACGCCGGCAGCAAAGGCGCAGCAACCGGCATTGCCAAACGCTGTGGCGCAACGAAAGTCGTCAACAACATCACGGCTCCGGCGGTGAAGAAATCAGAGAAATCGGAAAAGTCTGATAAAAAAGGTTGATCCGATTTTGGTTCTGAAATGAACGCCAAAGCGTCGCCGTTGATTGGAAACGGCGGCGCTTTTTTTGGGCACGGGAGCTTTGCGGCTCAATCAAGCCAGCGAGAAGTTTCCATCAGCATCAGACTCTGACGAATCCAGTGGAACCACCTGGACATTGGCGTCGCGCACTTCGCCGAGGAATCGGTTGATGACCGAACCGCGCAGCAAAATGTCCAGCCGCGAACGGGCGGATTGGCCAAAGATGACGTGAGTGACACCTTCGCGGCGGGCAAACTCGATCAGCGCATCGGCTACGCGTGGATTTTTCAGTTTGACAAAACGAGCTCCCAATCCTTCAGCAAAACGCACGTTTTCCATCAATCGGTTGTAATCTTTCGGATCAATGCGTCCGGGTTCTTCGCGTGGAGATTCGACGTAGACCGCGAACCAATCCGAAGCCAGTCGCCCGGCGATGCGCGACCCCACGCGCAACAGCTTTTTCGCGTTGCCGCGCGACGTAATGCAGACCATGACCTTTTCGGGAATGACAGCCTGTTCCAAACCTTCGCGCTCGCGATAATCGTGCGATTTTGCCGCCTGATCTTCGGCCACCTGGCGCAGCGCCAATTCGCGCAACGCTGAAAGATTCCCTTTGCGGAAAAAGTTGTTGAGCGATTGTTCGATTTTTTCGACGCCGTAAATTTTCCCTTGCCGCAATCGCGTCCGCAGCGTGTCCACCGAAACGTCCACGTTGATGACTTCGTCGGCGCGCTGCAAAAAGCTGTCGGGAATGGTTTCGCGCACGCGCACGCCGGTGGTGCGTGCCACGGCGTCGTTCAGCGATTCGATGTGCTGAACGTTGACGGCGGTGATGACTTCGATGCCTGCCCCCAGCAACTCCAACACATCTTCATACCGCTTCTGATGTTTCGAGCCGGGAACGTTCGTGTGTGCCAGTTCGTCCACGATGGC
>JAEUQP010000841.1 GCA_016789645.1 Acidobacteriota bacterium
GCGTCGCCGGGCAAAGGGAAACAACACCTGATAGACAAAATCTATCGGTGTGGTTGTCCCTTCGATGTCGAGCAGGATGCTGTGAACGGCTGGTTTCATTGGGCGAAAACGGTTTGTGGAGCGATGTAGGACGGCCCAAAACAGATCGGTTGATAGCTTTCGTCAACGCCGCTGGCGGAATAATTCGGCGACCATCCAGCGGGGTCTTTGAACAATCGAATGGCGCGAATGCGGCGGTCTTCGCACAGGTTGAACCAGTGCAGCGTTCCACTGGGCACGCGGATCAAATCGCCGGCTTCGACTTCGATGGCGCAAACCGGGCCGTTCGTAGGGTTGATGTGAAAGAGGCCGCGTCCTTCGATGATGAAGCGAACTTCGTCGTCGTCGTGGGTATGTTCGCGGCTGAATTTCGCCAGCATTTCGCTCAAGCCGGGCGTTTGCGCTTTCACGTCAATCACGTCGGCGGTGACGTAACCTTCGCTGGCTTTCAACCGATCAATTTCGGGAGCATACGCCGCCAAAATGTCTTCGGCGGCGGCGTTGGCAGCAACTGCGTGGGCTGGTTTCCACTTTTCGTAATCAATGCCAATGGTCGCCAGATACTGTTTCATCACGTCTGGTTGATAAAGAGTTCGGTTTTCGTCAGGAATGTGTACTGTAGCCATAAAATCTCCTCTTCAATTCCCGAAGCGAGTTCGCCCGGTGACTTCCAACAGGAATTCCAGAATTTCGATGTGCCGTTTGGCTTCCTGAATGCTTGCGCCCCAAGTGTACAACCCGTGTCCGCGAAGCAGGAACCCATGAATGTTCGGTTGCTCGTTCAACAAAGCCGAAAGCTGGTTGGCGAGTTCGCTCATCTCCTGCGAATTGTCCAAAATCGGCAACCATTCATTGTGCTGGTGTGTTTTTACTCCCGCCAAGCCTTTCAGCATTTCCCATCCCGCGATGTTGAGGCCGCCTTCGCGAGCGTGTGCGTTGGAAAGCAACGTGCTCCAGACCGAATGCGTGTGCAGCACCGAAGCGGCTCCGCGCTGATTGACCAGCGTCAAATGCAATTTGGTTTCGTCCGAAGGCTTGCCGTTTCCTGCAACAACTTTGCCAGCAATATCCACTTCGACAAAGTGGTCGGTCGTCAGTCGGCCTTTGTCGTTGCCGCTGGCGGTAATCAACAACCGCAGCGGATCGCGTTCAATGACGGCGCTGAAATTGCCGCTGGTTCCCAGCACCCACCCGCGCTGGTAAAAATTCCTGCCGCATTCAGCCAGCAATTCGGCAACGCCAGCAATCTGGTTTTGATTCTCGAAGCTCATTTGTCCAGCGGCAAAAACTTGATGTCGGAATCGAATTTCCGATAGTTGCGAAATTCGATCACATTGCGCGTGTAATAACGGTCGCGGTCGCTGCCCAGTAACAATTCGGCGCGAACCGGCAGCAAATACTGTTGGTCGGCAATTTTCACCCAATCGTATTCGACGGCGCTTTCCGACAGTGAGATGGCGAAATTCGCAGGCATTCCTTCGTTGGCCTGTTCGATTCGCAAGACGCGTTTGGTTTCGACATCAATCCAGACCGTTCCCATATACCCGGCGGTGATGCTTTGATGTGTGGTGCGGTCGGTGATTCGATTGGACGAAAACGCTTTTTTGACGCGAAAGTCATACACCACAGTCTGGCGTTTGTTGAACAATTCTTTCCGGAGTTCTTTGAACTCCGCTTTGGATTGAGGCGCGAACGCCGCTGTCAGCAGCGAACCAAATTCGCCGGTCGAGGTAGAACCGGTCAGGTTTTCATACTTCAGGGGCGTGGGTTTGCCGTCCAGTTTGGTGAGTTTGTATCTCTCGCCTTGTTTTTCGCTGTAGGCCAGTTCGATTTCCAGTGTGTCTTCTTTCTTCCAATCCTTGTCGCCGGGTTTTTGTGCATAACGCGTGACGAATTGTGTCGCCATAAAGTCCGGCAAACTGTCGGCATATTCCAGGGCGAAATATTGCGCCTGTTCCAGAAACGGCAGCTTGGCAAAGGCTTCAGCGCGAGCTTTCTCTTTCGCTTCTTCGGATTCTTCAGTTGCCTTGGCCGCCTGTTCGGTTTGTTCAGCCTGCTGCTGAGTCGTTTCTTCGAGCGTTTTCAGCCGCGGGCGTTCCGGTTGGGATTCAGGTTCGTCTTTTTTGACAGAATTGCGAATCGCGTCCAGCAGAAACGATCTGGCTCCGGCTTTTCGGAATTCTTCCAAAAGCACTTCGGTGACAGGAAAGGCCACGCCACGCTGAGAGATTTCTCCTGCCAGATCGCCTTGTTCAATGCGTTTATCCGCTTTGGTTTTCAGGAAGGCCAGGATTTCTTCTTTGGTGACAGGCGGTTTTTTGTCCTGAGCCAAACCGCCAAGCGTGAAGGCGCTTATCGCCAGAATCAGAAAACTGAGCAACGCCAAATTCTTTTTCATTGCTGACCTCCTTTAAGGTTTCAAAACCGCAGTTACGGCAAAATGATCCGAAGGCGTGCGGCCATCGCGCTGCGTTCGGTCAATGTCGGCTTTGACGATTTTCCATTCCCCTGAAACGCCGATCCAGTCAATGCGCGGCCCGGAAATTTGCTCCGCCTTGAAGTTGGAAAAC
Organism: Acidobacteriota bacterium; assembly: GCA_016789645.1. Lineage (GTDB taxonomy): Bacteria > Acidobacteriota > Blastocatellia > RBC074 > RBC074 > RBC074. The sequence continues at coordinate 2,610 of JAEUQP010000841.1, forward strand.
GTGCCTTCGTTTGTCGTTCGCGTTAGATGCATCAGCCGATGCACATCCCGCAGCAAAGACTTCTTGCCGTCGTTTACCCCGAAGAACGCCCGATATGCTGGGTTGTCTTCGCCTGCATTGAAATCGCCGGTGACAATGACGCGGCAAGTCTTCGCGGCTTCTTCGGCTTTGCGTCGGATCAACTTGGCGGATTCGATGCGCGCTTGTTCGCCGCGATGGTCGAAGTGCGTGTTGAAAAACATGATGGGTTTGGCTTTGGGCTGCAGTTTGTCGCGCAGCTTGACCCAACTGACCATTCGCGTCAGCGACGTGTCCCAGCTTTTGCTGCCGGGAACGTCCGGCGTTTCGCTCAGCCAAAAA
>JAEUQP010000860.1 GCA_016789645.1 Acidobacteriota bacterium
GTCGGTGATTGTCATGCCGAAAGCTACGCCGCTGATCAAAGTCGCCAACACGCGCGATCTGGGCGGCGAAGTCGTGTTGCACGGCGCGACGTACGACGAAGCTCTGGCGCACGCGCGCGAACTTTCCGCCGAACACGGCTATACCTTTGTTCACGCCTTTGACGACGAAGCGATCATTGCCGGGCAGGGAACCATCGGTTTGGAATTGCTGGAAGAAGAAACGAAGTTCGACGCGGTCGTCGTGCCCATTGGCGGCGGAGGCATGATCAGCGGCACGGCCATCGCCATGAAAGAGTCTCAGCCGGGCATTCGCCTCATTGGCGTCGAACCGGAGCATTTCGCTTCGATGAAAGCGGCGGTGGAAACCGGCGAGATCATGGAAATTCCTTCTCAACCGACCATCGCCGATGGCTTGGCGGTCAAACAGGCAGGAAAGATTACTGCGGAAATCGTTCGTCGTTATGTGGACGACATCGTCACCGTCGGCGAAGACGAAATCGCCAGCGCCATCCTGAAGCTGTTGGAAATTGAAAAGACTGTTGTCGAAGGTGGAGGCGCTGCTGGTTTGGCGGCGGTGCTGTTCAACAAACTGACGGGACTGGAAGGCAAAAACGTCGCCATCGTCATCAGCGGAGGCAACATTGATCCGAACCTGTTGTCGAAAATCATCCAACGCGGTTTGGCCAAAGACGGTCGTATGGTTCGCATTCGCGCAATGATGCGCGACCGCCCGGGCGAACTGGCTCACATCTGCCAGCACGTCGCCGAACTGGGCGCGAACATTCTGGAAGTCGAACACAACCGCGCGTTTTCCAATCTGGAAGTCGGCGGAGTGGAAATTGATCTGACGCTGGAAGCGCGCGGCCACGACCACGTCAATCAATTGCTGTCAGTGTTGTGGGGAGACGGAATCAAGGCTCGGCGGCTGGATTGAAAACAGGATGCACAAGATTTGAAAACAGGATTTACAGGATCGAAAGTGGGTTAATCCTGTAAATCCTGCTTGAAATCCTGACCATCCTGTTTTGATCTTTTCGTTCAGAATTTCAGTTCAGACATCTTCACGGTTCTGCCCTCAGCCGCAGACATATCCGCAGCGAAAACCACTCGATGCGATTCAAACGCCGTGTCGAAATCGGTCAACGGCATCTTCTGATTCTTGTTCACCGCATCAACGAATGCCTGGAACTGCGGTTGATACGGGTGGTCAGCCACGTCGCCCGAATCAATCAAGCCGGTTTCCAACGTGCTCCACTTGGCTTTGTTCATGCCCGCCAGTTTCGCGCTGTAAATTTTGTTGTCCAGCAAACTGCCTTCGCTGCCGACCAGATGGATGTGGAAATAATACGGCTGCAAACAATCCACAATCGAAGCGCATTTGCCGACTTTGCCGTCTTTGAACTTCAGGATGGTGACGGTCGAGCTTGGGTATTCGTAAGGCGCAAAGACAGGGTTGCTGCTGCGCGTGGCGTAGCTGGTGACTTCTTCGACTTCGGAATCCATGTACCAGAGCAGCAAATCCATCGCGTGACATCCGGCTGTCAGCAAGCTGCTGCCGCCCATGTCTTTTTTGACGTTCCAGGGGAACTGGCCGTACCACGGGCCAATGCCGTGGTAATAATCCACTTCGGCGTAATGCAGTTTGCCAATCAATCCCTGGTCAATCGTCGAACGCAGCATTGTTCCCTGCATGCTGAACCGAACTTCAAAACAAACACAGGCTTGCACGCCAGCTTCATGAATTGCTTTGCGAATGGCAACGGCGTCCTGGTAACTGATGGCAATGGGTTTTTCGATAATCAGATGCTTGCCGGCACGGGCTGCGGCAATGGCTTGTTCGGCGTGAAACGGATGCGGCGTGCAGATGTCAATCACGTGAATGTTCGGATCGGCCAGCATCGCCGCGTAATCCGTGTAGGCTTTGAGCGGAGTTCCGTATTGCGCGGAAATGGCGGCTTCGTCCAGTTCGCGGCGCGAACAGACGGCGGTGACTTTTGCGCCGGGAATATGTTTGAAGGCTTCGATGTGCGCTCCGGCCACCCAGCCCAGCCCGACAATGCCAATATTTAACTGACTCATGTTGATGAACTCTCCTTCAGAAATAATCCACAAATCATCACGAAGATGGATTCAGGCCTTCGTGTCTACTTCGTGAACCTCGTGGATGGTTTTGGTTGTGATGAATGAACTCAATGCCTTTTGCAAAACAGGTTCGTGTGGATACCCGTGGCCCAGATGCTGGCGAAAGCCTTCGGCAAACTCGAAACCGCATTCCGCGCCAAATTTCGCCGCCCATTCGGTCATCTGGTTCAGATATTGATCTACGCCGTGATGTGCGCGCAGCCAATCACGCTGCGATTGATGCCAGCTCAACAGTTCGCATTTTTGCGTGATGGTGTCAGCGATGTTGACGTAAAACTGCGGCCAACGCCGTTCACCCATTGCGTCAATTCCTTCCAGCGGATCGGCGTAATACAGCGTCGGAGTCGCCACCATCGGTTCTGACGGAGCGATTTGTCGGGTTTGGTACAGCGGCATCGAAAGCGCAAATGTCGCCGCGCGTGCCAATCGCGAAGCCTCTTCGTGATCGAGCATGTAATCCACAGGCGAATGCGTGATGACCACGTCGGGGTTGAAATGTCGCATGCGTTCGACCACGCGGCGCAGGTTTTCGGCATTGAGGAACACTTCCACGTCCATCAACCCGGCGCATTCGTACCACGCGCCCAGAAAGTGCGCGGCGGCTTTGGCTTCGGCGTATCGGATGCGCGAAATTTCTTCTTTGGTGTGGGTCGCCGAACCGCAATCGCCGCTGGTCATTGTCAGGATTCCAATTTCCCAACCCAGTGCTTTAAGATGCAGCAGCGTTCCACCGACGAGAATTTCAGCATCGTCCGGATGCGCCATCGAAACCAAGACTCTGGGAACTCTTTCCAACACGGCCACCCCTAATTGTTCGCTTTTTGAAGGCATAAAACTGTCCGTTTGAAGCGCCGGAAGTCTCCCCGCTGAAGCCGGATCAGTCAAGCCGCCAATTCATTTCCCAACCAAAAGGAAGTTATGAAATCACACGTTATTCGTTTGTCGTTCGCCATCTGCCTGTGTTTGATGATCGCCACGCTGATTCCCGAAAAACGGGAATCCAAAATTCGCTCCGCAGAGTTCAACCATCCGATTGAACCCGCCAAGCGCTCTGAACTCGTGGCTGCTTACGGCAAATTGCCGTTGCGCTTCGAAGCCAATCGCGGACAGGTGGCCAAGCCGGTCAAATTCATTTCGCGCAACAGCGGACAGACGTTGTTTCTGACCGCAGACGAAGCCGTGTTGGAATTGCGGAATGAAAAATCGTTGGCCGATTCAATTGCCGAACGAAAGAACGATTTCGCAACCCGTCATCCGAAACCCGCATTTGTCAGGATGAAGATGATTGGTGCGAATGCCCAGTCAAACATCACTGCGCTGGATGAACTGCCGGGGAAATCAAATTACTTCATCGGTAACGATCCGCGCCGCTGGCGAACGAATGTCGCCAACTTTGCCCGCGTCAAATACGACCAGGTTTATCCCGGCATTGATCTGGTCTGGCACGGCGACCAACGCCAACTGGAACACGACTTCATTCTCGCGCCCGGAGCCAATCCGCAGCAAATCCGACTGAGTTTCAGCGGAGCGCAGAAGCTTCAGATAAACGATGCTGGTGATCTGGTGCTGCAAACCGAAGTCGGCGAAGTGAAGTTGCTGAAACCCGTCGCCTGGCAGGAACTCAATGGCCAGCGCCAGCCGGTCGAGTGCGAATTCAGCATCAACAACAAACAACAAATCGGCTTCCGGCTTGGCGCGTACGACCGCAACCGTGAATTGGTGATTGACCCGGTGCTGCTGTATTCGACTTATCTGGGTGGAGGTGGTTTCGATTGGTGTCAGGGAGTCGCAGTGGATAAAGATGCCAATGCTTACGTGGTCGGTTATACGAACTCACTGAATTTTCCCGGCAGCAGTCCAATTCAATCCAGCCTGAACGGCGCGGCCAACGATGCGTTTGTGGTGAAGCTCAATCCATCAGGTACGGAAATCATATACAGATCCTGGATTGGTGGCGATGCGGACGATTCGGCAATAGCCATTGCTGTGGACAAAGACGGCGGAGCGTTTCTTGTCGGCAACACTTCGTCAAACAACTTTCCGACGACTTCCGGCGTGTTGCAGCCAACAAAGGGCGCTGGCCGTGATGGTTTTCTGGTCAGATTGAATACGACCGGTTCGGCATTAGTGTATTCCGGTTATCTGGGAGGAAATGGTGAAGACCATCTCAATGCGTTGGCGGTTGATGTCGCCGGAAATGCTTATGTGGCGGGGCATACGGCTTCGACAAATTTGCCTGTCACGGGAATTCAAACCAGCCGAAAAGGTTCGCCGATTTTCAAAAGCACGAATCGCGCGGCGAACTGGTCGCCAAGCGGAAACGGCCTGCCGGTGGGACAGGTGAGCGGAATCACGATTGATCCTTCCAACTCCATGACGTTGTATGCGGCAACTGCTGTCGGCGTGTTCAAAAGCACGGATGGCGGCAGTCAGTGGGCGGCAACAGGACAAGAAAATCCGGCAGTGATTCCTTCTCTAGTTTCGACGGTGGCGGTTGATCCTTCAAAT
>JAEUQP010000912.1 GCA_016789645.1 Acidobacteriota bacterium
ATGCCTAATCAAGTGGATGTGTTTTTCGACAACAGCCCGGTGTTTCGGTTGAAACCGGAAGCCGCGCTGACCGGTTTGAAGCCGGTGGCGTGGTTCGACAACGGCTCACCGCTGCGCAGCGGCTGGGCTTGGGGGCAGCGATATTTGCAGGACAGCGTGGCCGTGATTGACGCCGCCATCGGCAAAGGCAAGCTGTTTATGTACGGTCCTGAAATCGCGTTCCGTGCGCAACCGCATGGAACATTCAAACTGTTGTTCAACGGCATTTACCTTGGCAAAGCCGAAACGGTGAAATGACAAAACTGCCATCGTAGGGCAGCCGTGGCTGCCCTACGATGGCAGTGCAGAACGAATCGAATCCCGGCCACTTCCTCAATCCACAACGGCTTCAATCCGCAATAGATTGATATGTCAGCACGCGAAATTCAGAACCATATTCCAATCCGGTGTGCGGCAGAATCTGGATCATAAAAATGCCGATCAGTTGTTCCTGCGGATCAATCCAGAATTTCGTGCCAGCGGCTCCGCCCCAGTTGTATTCGCCCGGCGATCCCATCATTCCGGCTTCGCCCGGCGCTTTGCTGACGGCGAAACCAAGCCCGAATCCCATTCCCGGCCCCATCCCCGGAATCGTTCCCAGATGGTCGCTGCTCATCAATTGCACGGTTTTGCGACTGAGCAATCGTTTGCCTTTGTACACGCCCTGATCGAGCAGCATCTGGCAGAAGTGCAAATAGTCATACGCCGTCGAAGTCAGTCCGCCGCCACCGGAAAGCATGCCTTGGGATTGCAGAAAGTCCGGCACGGCGTTCGGGAAGGCGTCGTAACATTCCTGGCGCGTCGAACAAGTCGGCGAAGGCGCAAGTTTGCCTTCTTTGGTGATGGTGTAGAGTTTGGCGAAGCGATCTTTTTTGCTGGCCGGAACGACAAACGCCGTATCGTTCATTTCCAGCGGCGTGAAGATGCGCTCCTGCAAAAACTGATCGAAAGGTTTGCCGGACAGCACTTCGATCAAACGCCCCTGCACGTCCACCGAAACGCTGTAATGCCAACGCGTGCCGGGTTCGTATTGCAGCGGAATCTTGGCCAAATCCGACACGAAATCGGCCAGATTCAGTTGGCCCAGGATTTTGGCTTTGCGGTACTCACGATCCACCAGAGTGTCGCCAAAAACTCCGTACGTCAGTCCCGCTGTGTGCCGCATCAAATCGCGAACGGTAATGGGCCGTCTGGCCGGAACGGTTTTCATGACCGGCTTGCCGGTTTGCGGGTCTTTTTCTTCGATGGCGACTTGCATCTTGGCGAATTCGGGCAGGTATTTGGCGACCGGCTCGTTGAGCTGAAACTTGCCTTCTTCGTACAGCATCATCAACGCGACACTGGTGATGGGCTTGCTCATCGAATAGATGCGATGAATCGTGTCCATCTTCATCGGTTTTCCGGCTTCGACATCGGCCATGCCGAACGTTTCCTGGTACGCGATTTTGCCTTGCCGCGCGATCAACCCCGAAGCTCCCGGAATTCGTTTTTCGGCGACGTGTTTGTTCATCACCGCGCGGATGTGCGTCAAACGCTCGGACGAAAGCCCTACGGTTTCCGGCGCAACGGTGGTCAGATTGTTTTTGGAATCGCCTTTGACCTGGTTCAAAAGCGGAGTGATGGCCAGCGCCAGCGTCAGCGCCAGAATGGTTAGCAGCACTCGTTTCATAGGTCCTCCGAAGTTTGGTTGGGAAATCGCGCGCAGTTTATTCGTTTCAAGTCATTTTGATAAGTTGGTTTTCAGTTAAGTGCGCCCATCATTTTTTCCCGGCGCTGATGAGGGGCTTGGCCAGTCACTTACGGTTTACCAATCGAAGTCGAGAGAGAAGCAAAGCGAAGATATGAAATCCACGTTTCATGCCAACGCAACGATTCACGGTGATCTCGGCTCTGATCGCGGAGCCGACTCCGGCGCTCTATGACTGGGTGGATGCGAATGAACCCGCAACTGAATGCAATCGTGGATTGCCAGCATTGAACTCAACGCCACAGTCGCAACCGTGCGGCTGGAGCTTCATAACTGGTCGGGACATCGCTTCACCGATCTGTTCACGTTGCTCATAACCGAAGGCGAATGGATAATCGTCAGCAAGGTGTTTCACCTGCATCCCTGAAGTGAAGGAGAAATTATGTCACCCACTCGACCGACTAAATTCGCACATATCGTGTATCGCACGCGCCGCTTCGAGCAAATGTTGCAATGGTACAAAACCGTTTTCGGCGCAAAGGTGCAATACCAAAATCCCGGCCTCGCGTTTCTGACCTACGACGACGAACACCATCGCTTTGCCTTTGCCAATATGGCGATCTTTCAGCCCGACGGCACGGACACCGAACGGCAGGGCGCCATCGGCGCAGACCACGTCGCGTACACGTATGCCTCGCTCCGCGATTTGCTGGAAACGTACGCACGGCTCAAAGAACAAGGCATCACGCCGTATTGGCGCATTCACCACGGCATTTCGGTGTCGTTGTATTACGCCGATCCCGACGGCAACCAGATGGAATTTCAGGTGGATGCCTTTGAGACGAGTGAAGAGGCAACCGCGTTTATGCACGATTACTTCAGCGTGAACCCGCTCGGCGTCGAATTCGATCCTGATGACTGGCTGGCGCGATTGCGCGCGGGAACGCCGGAATCGGAATTCCTGCGACGACAAGCGCATGAACCGGTGTCGCCGTTGCGCGGCGAGCTCACCAAATTTTTACCTGCAACCTAAAACAAGGGAGAAAAACATGAGACCCCCAAAGATAATCAAACAAGTTTTCTTTGCCTGCTCGCTGTTTTTGCTGATGGTCGTAACCCAAGCCTGCAATCAGCCCGCCGCCGAAACCAAAACAGAGGTTGCCAAAGCTGCTCCGCCCAAGGAAACGCCGGAATGTTTCATGCTACGCCCCGAAGTCGAAAAGCAGTATGGTTACACGCACGCCGTGAGAATCGGTGACGACCTGAAAATTTCCGGCGCTGTCAGCATGGACGACAAAGGCAATCTGGTTGCGCCCGGAAACATGGATCAGCAGATGAAAAACTGCTACAGCGATCTCGAAAAAGTCCTGAAGCATTACGGTTACACGTTTGACGATGTCGTCGCAGAAAACATTTACACGACTAACATGGCCGAATTCATCAAGGTCTCAGCCTACCGCAACTCCATCTACAAAAATCAATTCCCGACCGGCACCTGGCTTGAAGTCAAAGGTCTGGCCTTACCCGGACAGTTGATTGAGATTGATATGGAAGCGCACAAGTCCAAATAACATCGGTGAAGAGGTGACAGATGAATGAGCAGGAACTGATCGCATTTGCCGAAAAGTATACGGCTGCCTGGTGCAGTCAAAACGCCGCCAGCGTCGCCGCGTTTTTTGCCGAAGACGGCTCGCTCAAAATCAATGACGCCAACCCAGCGATTGGGCGAACGGCGATCACCGCTGCGGCACAAGGTTTTATGACGGCTTTCCCTGATCTGGTGGTCAAAATGGACTCCGTCAATTTCCGGGAGCAGCAGGCGGTGTATCACTGGACGCTTACCGGAAATCATACCAGCGGCCATTTCGTACAAATCAGTGGCTATGAAGAATGGAGTTTCAGCCCAGATGGCTTGATCGCAGAATCGCTAGGCCATTTCGATGAAGTGGATTATCAGCGTCAATTGAACAATGGCGGAGATGACCAATCATAAAACGGCGGCTTCCAGTTACGATTTGCTCCACGGGCTGTTGTGACTGTAGCGAGCCAACTTACCGATCAACTTTTGCAGTAATCCCAAGAAAGAATCCCAACCTCTGTCCATCAAGACAGAGCCAATCTCAAAAGGAAACAAAAATGAGCAATGCGAATCTGATTCAAGGCATATATGACGCTTTTGCCAAAGGTGATGTGCCCGGCGTGCTGGGCATTCTGGATGCCAACGTCGTTTGGAAAGAAGCGGACGGCTTCCCGCTGGCCGGAAGCTACAACGGCCCGCAAGGCGTGCTGGAAGGCGTGTTCATGCGGCTCGGCACCTTGTGGGAAGGCTTTGCTGCCGTGCCACACGAAATAATTGATGGCGGCGATACCATCGTGGCGTTGGGAAAATACAGCGGCACAGCCGTCGCGACCGGCAAGAGCTTTCAAGCAGATTTCGCGCACGTCTGGAAGTTCCAGAACGGCAAAGTCATTCGCTTTGCGCAGTACGTGGACACGCTGATTGTGCAGCAATCCCTTACCGCCTAAATCAAAGCAAAAAACTTTGAAACTGGATTGCCGGGATTTTTTCAGGAGGAACAGGATTCAAACCTGAACGGAATGTTGTACGATTTTAGTGGCGAAACCGCGCTCATCGGCGAGTGGTACGTAGGCAAGGACGGTGCGCCGCGACCAGGACTTTGATCGGTGGGTGAGCTTCGAAGGACAAGGCACGTTTCTCAATCCGCTGATTTATGGATAACCGCATTCGACATTTGCCCTGATCATCTTCAGGGCGCAACCGTCGCAACGATGCGGCGCGGATCGAGTCGCCACAAGTTGCCCTCGCGCAAATTCGAGAGCCACACCGAGCCGAGTCCGAAGCGAATTGCGTCACCGCCTGCGCCCGCAAATTGCTGCACAACTTTATTCGTTGCTGCGTCAATGCGGGTGATCGGAAATTCAAAGGCTGTGACCCACACAGAGCCTTCGCCAAACGCAATCTCGCCGCCACCGCCCGGCACGCCGAGTTCGATGGTTTCGACGACTTTGTTGGTTTTCACGTCTACTTTCGACACGTCGCCGTTCGTCTGATTCAGCGTCCAGACAAATCCGCCGCCAATGGTGAAAAAACGCGGCGCTTTGCCTACGGGAATTGTTTCGAGAATCAGGTTCGTCTCAGGGTTGATGCGCGTCAGCACGTTAGTTTCGGTGCCGGTGACCCAGACCGAACCTTCGCCAAACGCGACAGTGTATGAACCGGGCGGCACCTGGATTTCAGCAACGACTTTATTGGTTGCGGGGTCAAGGCGCGCAAGCGTTCCTTTCTTGTCGGTCATCAACCAAACGCTGCCCGCGCCCGTCGCCAATCCGCCTTCGGAACTGGCAATGCCAATCGGGATGGTTGCGGTGACTTTGCCTTCTTTCAGATCAATGCGTGCCAGTGCCTGATCACCGCACAGCGGAACCCACACGCTGCCAAAACCGACAGCAATTCCGGAGCAAGGATTCTTGCCAACCGGAATCATTGCCAGCACCTTGTTGGTTTTCGGGTCGAGTCGCGCGACTGTGTTTTTCGGATAATTGGAAACCCAGACCGATTCATCAATCGCAATCCAATCGGGCGCGCCGGGAATTTCAAACACGGCCTCCGGTTTTAGCGCGGTGATCGGAATGCGCACGCCGGGCGTTTTTACTCCCGGCTTTGGAACTGGCGTTGACTTGGGTTTCGGGGCTTGCGCGGGCGACTGAGTTTGCGCCTGCAATGCTAGTAGGAGCGGAAGAATCAGGAGAAAATTTAGCATGGCTTGCATCTTAGCAAAGCCATGAAGGTTCAGCATCAAAGAATATTTTTCAATCTTGAACACTTTTGCACGCTGAATCCCCCTTACCAACAGAGGCAATAAAATTTAGCTTTGGCGGCGAAAACATAACTCCAATTTGGGAGCGGCATCATAAGCTTCTTTACAAAGTACCAGCGCAAATGGTTACTATTCACTCGCCATTTTATAAACGAAAACCTGCGGAGAACTTCGCACGAACATAAGCAAAGAAATATCGTTCCCGCTTTCTGAACCAGTTGAGTCCATCGGAGCCGTTATGAAGTACATGCGTTTATTGCTTAGCATCACCCTGCTAAGCGTGTTTGTCTGGACGGTACGTTCCCAAAACAAAGAAGATTTCTTCGAAACCAAGATACGACCAATCTTCGCCACCGAATGTTTTTCCTGCCACACCGATTCGCAAATGGGTGGCTTGCGCATGGATTCGCGCGAAGCGTTGCTGAAAGGCGGCAAATCCGGCGCGGCCATCGTGCCGGGTGATCCTGATAAAAGCTTGTTGATTCAAGCTGTGCGGCACACCGGTGCATTGAAAATGCCGAAGGGCGGCAAGCTCCCCCAAGCGCAAATTGACGCGCTGGTCGAATGGGTCAAGGCGGGTGCGGTGTGGCCTGCGTCAAAAAATCCCGTGCAGGTTGGGAAAGGCGAAATGACAATTGATCCGGCGCGGCGCGCGTTTTGGTCATTTCAACCGCTGCGCGTGGTTTCTGCACCTGCCGTAAAAGACACGCG
>JAEUQP010000025.1 GCA_016789645.1 Acidobacteriota bacterium
GCACGATTGAAATCGCTGGTCGCCTCCAGTCCGGACAATGCGCACGCGCGCGTCGAAGCCGCCGAAGCCAAAGCGGAAGAACTGGACGCCGAATTCAACGCTGAACTCACCAGCCGGGACGAAGAAATCGCGCGGTTGCAGGCTCGTATCGCTGAACTGGAACCGCTGCACGCACAATTATTCGCGCGCGATGCGCGATTGATCGAACTTGAAGCCCGGTTGGAATCCGCCATCAGCGAAAAAGAATCCGAAGCCAAACACCTGAATGCGCGGATTGCCGAACTGGAACCGGCAGGCGCGATGGCCGAAGCCGCCGAAGCGAAATTGCACGAACTGGAAAAACAGCATCAAGCGACGGTCAACAATCTGGAAGTCGAAATCAGCGGGTTGCGCGTAAAGCTGGCCGGGTTGGAAGGCATCAATTCCGTGTTGAACGAGTGCATGGACAAATTGCGCGAAGCCGAGACGAGATTGCAATCCCTGGAAGCCGATCGCAGCGCCACGTGATTGTGGACAGGATTTCCTCAGCGCCAAACCGCCGCTTGACTGTACACACCGCATCGCTCGCCGTATGATTCGCTCGCGAAGTTCCGCACACCATCCACGGGCAACAACACCAACACGGAGAGCATCATGTCAGGGAAACCATCTTCTGCGAGCGAACTGACTCGCCGTCAATTTCTGAATCAGGCAACCGCTGCCGGAATCGTTACGTTGGCCGCTCCGGCTATCGTGCGAGGCCGCAATCTCAACGATAAACTCAATCTGGCGATCATTGGCGCAGGCGGTCGCGGAGCCGCCAATCTGAAAGGCGTCGAATCGGAAAACATCGCCATTCTGTGTGATGTGAACCAGGAAGGATTGAACAAAGCTGCTGAGCGTCACACCCAGGCTCGCAAGCTGGTTGATTTCCGCAAGGTGTACGACCACGCCAAAGAGTTTGACGCCGTGGTCATTAGCACCGCCGAACATACGCACGCCTTTGCCACGCTGCCTGCGTTGCAACTGGGCAAACACGTTTATTGCGAAAAACCGCTGACGCATAACATTTGGGAAGCGCGCATCATTCGCGAAGCCGCCGCCAAAACCAAAGTCGCCACACAGATGGGAACGCAGATTCACGCCGGTGACAATTACCGTCGCGTCGTGGAATTGATTCAAACCGGAGCCATTGGCGAAGTCACGGAAGCCCACGTTTGGGTAGGCCGCGCCTGGGGCTGGCACGCAACGGAAGCCGAAGCCAAAGCCGCTGGCGACATCGTTTTTGTCCAAAATCGTCCGGCCAAGCCTGATCCGATTCCGGCAATTCTGAATTGGGAGTTGTGGCTGGGGCCTGCGCCGAAACGTCCGTTTAATGATGTCTATTTTCCAGGACCGAAATGGTATCGCTGGTGGGATTTCGGCAACGGCACGATGAGCGATCTGGGCAGTCACTGGATTGATCTGCCGTGGTGGGCGCTAAAACTGGATCATCCGTTGACCATCGAAGCCAGCGGCCCCGCGCCGCATCCCGAAATCGCTCCGGCTTCGATGCAGGTGACTTACCAGTATGGCAAACGCGGCGATCTGGCTCCGCTGCAATTGACCTGGTATCAAGGAACTTACAAACCGCAACTTCTGAAAGATGGAAAGATACCGAATTGGAACAGCGGCGTGTTGTTCGTCGGCGACAAGGGCATGTTGCTGTCCGATTACAGCAAACACGTTTTGCTGCCCGAAACGCAATTCGCCGATTTCAAACGTCCCGATCCGTTCATCCCGAAATCACTGGGGCATTACGCCGAATGGATTTATGCCTGCAAAACCGGCGCGCCGACGACGTGCAACTTTGAATATGCGGGATGGCTGACCGAAGCCAATCATCTGGGCAACGTCGCGTTTCGTGCCGGCAAGAAGCTGGAATGGGATTACCTGAATCTGCGCGCGACCAATGCGCCGGAAATCGAACCGATGATTCGCCGCAAATATCGCAAAGGCTGGAAACTGAGATAAATCGAATCAAAAAGCTTTGAAACAGGATGGACAGGATTTTGTTCAGGATGAACAGGATTCAGTCTGAGCCAGATGGCCTCAACCATTGATGTTCCTGTCAATCCTGTCAAAAATCTTGGTCATCCTGTTTTCTTACGCTCCGTCCCAATGTTTCTTGTTCTGATTTAGTCGGCAATGAACTCAACCGTAGGAAAAACAATTCTTCTGTTGTTCGCGGCGTTCGCCGTTTTCGCG
>JAEUQP010000964.1 GCA_016789645.1 Acidobacteriota bacterium
CTGGCGCATCAACCGATCTACGGCGCGCGCGGCCAAACGGGCTTTGTCGGCTTGCAAACTGTCGCGCACCAAACGCAGGTCTTCCCAAAACTCAGCGGCGGTTTGGTAATCGCCTTCAACCGGGTTCGCCGATTTGGTCAAGGCGGCAATGATCGGCAACGCCGGACGAATCGAAATCAATTGGTTTGGCGTTTCGATGCGCAGCGCGCCTTTCAGATCGCGGTTGCGTTGCAGCGTGTTTTCCAGCCGCCGGTACACGAACGAAAGTTTCTGGCGATACGGTTCTTCGGGATTGCGGTCGAAGACCTCTTTGGCGGTTTCGGGCATTTCCTGACGGTCGCGTTCGATGGAGGCCTGCAGGTCGCGGCTGGGCGGGGCAAAACGAACCGATTCGCTCAATCGGCGTGACAGGTCGGCAACAGCGGTCAGATATTTTCGCAGCGCAAGCCGCTGTTGCAGTCGCAAGGTTTCCCATGTGATTTCGGGCGTCACGTTGGGATTGCCGTCGCGGTCGCCGCCCACCCACGAACCGAATCGCAGCGGAACGGCTCCGTCACGCAGCTTTACGCCGGGAAAGTGATTGCCGAGCTGGAATTCCAGTTCGTCCAGCAGCGCAGGAACCGAATCGAAGAGCGTCGCGTCAAAGTAATAGAGCGCGTTGTTGACTTCGTCCAGAACGTGCAATTGCGTGTGGCGAACTTCGTCGGTTTGCCAGATGGATTCGACTTCGGCGGCCAGTTGCACAGCCAGTTCCGATTGGCGGCGTTTCGGCAAATTCGATTCGTCCAGGGCGGACAACAGTCCGGCCAATCGGCGGTGTTTTTCCAGCAACGTTCGGCGCGCGGCTTCGGTGGGATGCGCGGTCATCACCGGCACGATTTCCAACCGGTCAACGATGGTTTGCATCCGACGCCGCAACTCCGATTCGCCCAGATGCTGGTTTTCGGCTTTCAGTCGTTGAAACGTGTCGGCAATCGAACCGCGCTGCGGTTGGTCGGGCGTGTGGAGTTCGTAAAACTGTTTGCGCCGAATGCGGTGATGTTGTTCGGCGATGTTGACCAGTTGGAAATACACCGAAAACGCGCGAATGACGCCGATGGATTCGTCCACGCTCAAACCGTGCAACAAGCGTTTGAGCTGGCGTTCAGTCGCAGGCGAATGTTTCGCGCGCAGTTGTTTGCACAGGGTACGCACCTGCTCTTCCACGTCGAAGAGTTTTTTGCCGCCCAGTTGTTTCAGGGTTTCTCCCAGCAAATCGCCCAAACGGCGAATATCGTTTCGCAAGGGCGCATCTTTTTCTGATTTCGTCGTCACTGTTTTTTTGTTCATAATGCGATTTCGTGATGCGATGATTCGTGGCGCGATGATAAGTCATCCGCACCACGTCCGGTAGGGAACACGAATTTTCGAGGTACTCATTTATGCGATTGTTTCAGCCAACCAAAGCGTTGACATTCTGGCTCGTTGTTTTGCTGGCCATCCCGCAGCCCTTGTCGGCGCAAACGCGCAAACCTTTGCCTCTGAAAAAGCCGCCCCAAGCCAATTTGCCCAAAGCCAATTTGATTGCCGCTGCCGTCAACGATTTGTTGAAAGAAAAACCGTTGGATTCGACGGAGCCAGAAGCCGCGTCGGATTCGGAATCCGATGATGAGAATCCGAAACCGCCCGCCGATGATGCGCCGATTCACGAATTGATCGCGTATTGGACTTTGCAGGGATTCAAGGAGTTTGATCAGGCCAAGGCACAACCATCGGACAAAGTCCGCCAGCGGTTTCTGGATTATCTGGAAAATCGTCCGTGGATGGCCGCGCAGTTGGCTCACTATCTGCCGGAAACGCCTGATACGTACGATCGGCTGTACAAAGTGCTCCGCGAAGAGGCGGACGACCGCGATCGGTCGAACTGGCAGAACGTGCTTCGCCGCAAATTGATGTTCAACAGTTCGTATTTTCGCGAAGACCTGATCAACGAAGCGCAACGCTTCAGTCAAAACAATTATCCCGATTATTCGGCATTACAGGCATTGGCCAATCTGGATTGGGACGCCGCCAAACCCGTGGTCGAAGGCTTGCTCAAAGCGCCACTGCCGTCGCAATCAGTTCCGGCGCAGGCGATGATGTATGAACAGGCTGCCAAGGCGAACGACGCATCGCTGTCGGAATCGCTGCGCGCGCAACTTAAACTGGTCGTCGCCAATCGGTCGCTGGGCAGCGAACGCCAGGCCGCCTTGGTCGCGCTGATGGGAACCGAATGGAGCGGGCGCGACGAATGGTATGCTTCCTTGTTTGCTGATCCTTCGCTATCAGGTGTGCAGATTCAGGAAAAAATCGCCGCCGAAAAACCAGGCGCCAGTCCCAAAGACGCTCCGCCAAAAGGCTCTCAAGTTTCGTTCGACGAGCATGATCCTGCGTCCAACGTTTTGTGGATTCCGATGATGGCCGACGCCGAAAAGCTCTTGCCGGTGGTTATTGGATTGATCGGCAATGGCAATCGCGTGGTGCATCTGGCGGCGGTCAGCGCGTTGTCGGCGTTTTTGATCAATAAAGCCGAAAAAGAAGAATTGCGAAAACTGGCGGCGCGCGCGTTGTTGCCGTGGTTGAGCGAACCGGATTGGGGCGGCAAATTCGAACGATGGTCATTTTTGGAAAGCCTGACCAAATTGCGTCTGCCCGAAAGCGTTCCCGGATTGATCTGGGTGTTGGATTACGACGATTTGCCGGAAAATCGAGGACTTGCCGCCGAAGCGTTGAGGCAATACAAAAATCCGCAAGCCATTCCTGCGCTTCGACGCGCGCTGAATCGCACCACGGACGAATTTTCTCGCGATAACCTGATCGTGGCGCTGGCGGAACTTGGCGGAATTCCTGATGCGGAAGCCGTTGCGGCCATCGAAGCGTATGCACGCCGCATGTTGACCGAAGAGGGACAAACGGAAATTCGTGAAGCGCGCCAAGGCGGAAGTGAAAAACCATTGCCGTTGCCCATCAGTATCGGCGCCGTGTTCGCCGAAAACGAGGACGCGGAAATTTCCGACGGCGTAGCGACGCTGTTGTTCAATCGCGCCAAAGCGTTGAAACGAACGCAGCCCGATTTGGCGCGCAAACTGGTTTCCATTGCTCAACAATCCAACGGCATCGTGGCTGATCTGCATTTGGTCGAACATATCGCTGAAGGTTGGGTGGATGTCGAAGCGCTCAAACTGGCGCTGGAAAGTCGCGCGCAGTTGCGAAAAACCGTCGCCGGAAATCTGGAAGAATTGTTCAATCAGGGCGGGTATCAAACCGGGCTGGCCGCCGTGATCCTGAATGAAGAAGACAAACTGAATCGTGTGTTGGCCGGACGCGACTCGCAGGCGCAACTGGCCTTGCTGGCTGCCGCGCGGTATACGCGGGCAAAGCTGCCTGTGGAATCGGTCGGCAAATTGCTGGCGAATGCTTCGCTAACATCAGCGGCGGAAAGTTATCTGGAAGTTGAAGACAGCGCCGAAGCGCGCAAACTGATTTGGGCGCGGCATCCCGGAGAAGCTCGGATTCTGGGCGAAGGACGAGACCGCGGATTCAATGACGAAGTTTTTTACGCTCCGCGCCCATCTGGCGCGGTCGTTTCTGAAGGGTCGCAAACACTGAGCAAATGGGAAGACAAAATGCGTGATGAAGTTCGCCGACCGAACGGACCGGAAGAAATTTACGCCATCGTTCCCGGCCAATCTCCCGGCATCTACAACAGCATCATCATTCGCGTCGGCAAAACCGGAGCGGAAATCAGTCTGCATCAGGCCGAAGGGCGCAGGCTGTGGCGAAAACTGGATTCCAGCGAATTGCAGGAGTTGAAAGACCTGGCTTCGCGGGAAGAGATCGAAAATTTGGGACCGGAAAATCCGATCGGACTGATGCAGTTTTATCCGCACGTCGCATCCTTGCAATTTGAATATCTGCGGCTGACCAAAGATGGCGGGCGCAGAATCATGCTTTCCCAGCTTCGCCGAGAACCGAAACAGGGCGCGACGTTGCACGAACAACTCAGCGGATTGTTTTATCGGTTGAGCAAAACCGGCGAATACAAATTGCGTTACGCCATGGAAGACCTGATTCCCGGCGTGGAAGTGTTGCTGGCCGATGACAAACGCCCTGTGATTTCCGTTTGTCAGGAATCTGGGCAGGTGCGCGTGTTTGTGGCCGCCGAACGCCCGGATACGCCATATCAAAATGTCTCGCCGAACACTTCGCAATACGAATGGCGTGCGCTGGCGTCTGGCCAGTTGGGCGCACAAGTGGATGACGTGCCGAATTGCCAATCCGGCAATCAATTGTTGAATTTGCCCGATTGGCTGCGCGATTTGCGCGTCCAAACGGGATTGATTCCGGATCATCGTGCCCGGCTGGGCAATGTGTGGTTTGCGCAATCCGGCATCGAAAATGAATACGGCATCTGGAAATTTGAAGAAGGCAAAGCGCCGGTCAAAGTGATTGCCGGAGGGTTTTCCAATCTGATCGTCACGCCCGACGGCAAATGGCTGGTTGCCCTCAAAATCATCGAATCAGAGGAAAAATTTGAACAGCGAGTCGTGCGCATTCAACTGGCTACCGGGCGCGAATACCCCATCACCGGAACCGCCGCTGCAACGTTATTTCCTGTTGCGTACGTCGCCGCGCACAACAAATTGCTGCTCAGCCAGCAGACGTATCAATTTCGGGAAGACGGCAAAGGAACGTTCTTTTTGCTGGATGCGGAAACCGGAGCGATTCAACCGGTCAAAGG
>JAEUQP010000975.1 GCA_016789645.1 Acidobacteriota bacterium
ATCTTGCCCATCTTAGCCATCAAGCTTTCGGGCAGCGCGCCGGCGAAATTGAACAGCGGCCAGGTGAAATTCGGGCCGTTGATTTTGCGAAGCTTCCACGCCCACAACGCCATGGCTCCGGTGCGCCAGGCAATCGGCCCCCACCAGCTATACAACCCGTGACGCAGATTGAATTTCCAGCACTTCATCAGCAATTGCCATTGCAGTGGAGTCAGCTTGTTGGTTTCTTCGACTCCCTGTTTGTCTTGCATGCGCGTGTCGTGCAGCGGCGTAAAGATCGAAGGAACCAGGAACGCGAACAACCCGCGTCGTTCCATTTCGTAAACCAGATCGAGTGTAGCCATCACGTCTTCGTCCTGTTCTTCGGGCGAACCGACGATCAGCGTCATCACTGGAAACCAGTTGTTTTGGTTCAACACGCGCAACCCTTCCAGAATCACGCTCGGCCATTCGTCAATCGGGAACGGAACGCCTTTGCTGGGCATGATTTTTTTGCCCAAGCGAACCGAGCCGGTTTCCAACCCGATCAGCGGAGCCAGGATTTTCTTTTTCGGATGCGAACTCAAAGTGGGTAAATGCAGAGGGCTTTTATCCAGCAACATTTCCGACAGCTTTTGAATCAGCACCGGATCAACGACCGCCGGAGCCATCGTGCAATGGCTCAGCACGTGTTGTTCGACGCCCGGCGTGTTGACGACCGATGAATACAAATCGAGCAAGGCTTCGCGATTGGGAAAATAAAACGGCGTGTCGGTGTGAACCTGCCCCCAAATGAACATGTCTTCGGTCGCCAGGCTGATTTGCTTGTTGCCACCAGCAACGTTGGCATGAACGGCGGTCATGATGTTTTCTTTGGGCATGTCAATTTGCGGGTTCAGATCAGGCACGCAAAATTGACAGCGGCGTCCGCAACCGGTGGTCATTTCGACAACGCCAAACGTCGTGCGCTTGTTCGGAACCAGAAATGCATCACGGTCTTTGGGGTGCGCGACTTCCATTTCGCGCGGCACGGCTTCGCCAGCAATGGCTTTGCGAAACAACGCCATCGTGTCTTCAGATTCAGCGCGGCCTTCGACGACGCAATCCACGCCGAGTTCGTCAAACATCTGGTTCTGCGTGATCTGCCAACCGCCGGACCCTCCGACCAGCACTTTGAAGTTTTGGCGATACGGCGATGCTTTGATCTTTTCAAACATCAATCGCGCGTAATGCGAATTGATCGGCATTTTGGACGTGCCAAAAATCGAAGTGTAAACGCCTGCCGCAAAGGTCACGCCCAGCGGGTTGTGCGTGGAAACGGCAATCACGCGTGTGTTTGGGCCGACGAATTTTTCCAAATCGTCCGGGTAACAACAGGCGATGTCTTCGGGTTTGTATTCACGGAGCAAGGCTGCTTCGACCAGGCGGACTCCGGCGGGCATGTACCGCGCCGAACCATCGTCGTTGTATTCGACTTTGCGCCAGTTCGGGTATTTGCTGTTCATTACGCCTTCCATCCAGATCGGCATGGAAGCCATTCCCATCTGAATGAAGTATCCGGCATGGTCAATGGTTTCCGTTAAGGGAGCGGTCAGAACAATCAGTTTGCCTCCATCCGCGGGAGCCATCGTTGGCGATTCCGCGTGAAGACCGTTGGTTGCAGTTCCGTTGACGTGAGTTTGTGGTGAGTTCATCTGGGACACCTCGCTATAAAAAACCGCTGTGTGCGGCAAGTGAACGGTTACAAGTTGACGCCAAAATATGCCGAATTGGCGCAGTAATAAGTGAGAATCGCCAACTGGCACGATTGTTACGAAGAATTGCTGCTTGCCATCAAGCACCTCAAATCCTGAGGGCTATGGTTTTTTGACGAACAGCGGAAAGATGTTTTGGAATACGTAATCCTTGATTTCCCGATCCAGACGGCGCGTGTCCTGATTTTGGTCTTTTTCAGTAACCGTCGCGTGCGTGTTGAACGCGACGATGTACGCCATTCTGGTGTCCGGGCGCAGGTAAAAATGAGAGATAAATCCGTTTTGCGAACCGCTGTGACCGATAAAATGCTGGTTGAAATTGTCTTCAATGAAAAACGTCAACCCCATCGAATCCTTGCGATTCTGCCCTGACGGTTCGATCACTTCGGTCGAAGCGATTGGAATTTGCGGCTGGAACATTTCTTCCAGCGAACTGCGTTTCAGCACCTGATCGTAAATTGCTTGTCGCCGAACGTCGCCCGATAAAAAGCCAATGTACTTGACCATGTCCGGCAACGGAGCATTCAGTCCTCCGTTGGAAACGGTGATCCCTGTGTCCACATCAAACCGCGCCGGTGAGAGCTTCCCTTCCTTCAACCAATAACTGGCCGAACGATGTTTCAGCAGATGGTAGGGCGTCGCGTCAAAATAGCTGCGGTACATTTCCAAAGGTTTGAGGATGTTTTTATCCACGTACACTTCATAATTGTCGCCGGTCAATTGTTCAATCACTCGTCCCAAAAAGATTATTCCCGGATTCGAGTAACTGAATTTGCTGCCCGGCTTAAACAGGATTTCGGTGTACGGCATCATCGCCACCAGTTGCGACCATTCCGCAGGCTCATGCGGTTGCCAGGCTTTGTCGCCTCCCCAGGGCCAGGTCGCCGCGCGAAATCCGGCAGAATGCGTCATCAGATGTTTGATCGTGATGTCGCTCATCTGGCCAAACGGATTGTGGACGGATTTCAGTTCCGGCACGTATTTGATGATCGGGTCATCCAGTTTCAGCAAACCGCGATCCCGCAACTGCATGATGGCAATGCCGGTGAACGTCTTGGTAATCGAAGCCCAGTGGTAAATCGTGTTTTCGTCCACCGGTTGCTGTTTTTCCTGGTTGGCGAGTCCGAAGAACTCTTGCGCAATGACCTGGCCGTCCTGAATCAACATGAAGCTGCTGCCGACGATTCCATTCTTTCGCATTCCCTGTTCGTAAAACGTTTTGAATTCGCGCCGCACCTGGGCGAAGTTCCTGGGCGTTTGAGTTTGAACCACGGTGGAAGACATCAGCAGCACAACGAGCAACGAAACGGCCATTCGCGCATAAGCGCCCGGCTTCTTGTTCATCTTTCTAACCTCGAATGAATTGGAATGATTGCTTGTTCCGATGACGCTCGGAAACTGCGGCTATTCTCACATCCGAACGCGCGACTGACAACCATTGTAAGCATTAGTTTTGCGGAACCAGCAAGTCCACAATCAGCGGCAAATGATCCGACCCGACACGATTGCCAGTGCGAACGTTGACCACCTGAATTTCCTGGCTGACCAGACAATGGTCAATCGGAATGAACAGCGGCGGCAGATGAGTCGGCCACGAAGGCAAAACGCCAAATCCTTCGCGGACGTTTTTCAAGCCGATTTTTTCGACCAGGCGTTTGTAATAGGGCGACCACATGGTGGTGTTCAAATCGCCGATAAGAATTTTCGGCTCCGGTAAATTGTTCAAGTATGCAGCAGTCTGATCGAAGATTTCGGTTCGATGATCGAAATTCTTTTTCCCGCCGGGCGGCGGCGCATGCACCGAAACGATGGACAGCAATCTGCCGCCGACACGGAGTTGAGCAATGATCGCCGGGCCGTTGTAATCCGCCAGCGGAGCCAACTCGGCTCGCTCGAACGGCAATCGGCTGAACAAGGCCATTCCGCCCGCATCGTCCGCCGGATCGAGCCGTGAATGAGGAAACTCGGCACGCAAGACTTCAAATTCCTTCGCCCAGCGCGGCGTGACTTCCTGGAAAAACATCAAATCGGGCTTTTCGGATCGAACGAACTGAATCACGTCGGCGTGATGTTTGTTGTCCCATAACACATTCGACAACGCCAGACGGAGCCTTTGCCCTTGGGCGTTTGGCTGAACCGAATTCGCGGGCCAATACCACGGCACGACATAAGCCGCGTTGATCGCCAGACAAAACAATGCCACGCTCGCCCAGCGCCACATTTTCAGCGGCGCAAAGATCAGCAAAAAGAACCCCGCAAACAGGAAATACTGAAGCCGGAAATGAGTCGTCAGTTCCAGCAACCAATACACGTCGCCTAAAAATGATGTGAGCGTGAGAATCGGGACGTAAAGAAATGCGGCTTTGGGAATTTTCAAGAGCAGAGACAACGCCAGGCTTTTGAGCACCGAGGAAAAAGTTTTTCGTTTCATCATTCTTAAATCACTGAGAACCATTCCAGATGCGCACCGGTTCAAAACTGACACGCCAACGCAATGTAACACAGCTTGCGGGCAACGCGCCGTTGCGCACCTCCTGATTCTTTGACACTCCCCAGCCTGCCGCGTAGAATCCGCCAATCTTAATCAACACATTGAAATAATTTATATCCGAGAGAAAACACTATGGCTTGGTTCAAACGCCAGACCGACAAACTCGGCGAGGTTGCCCTACCCGAAGAACGCACGGTGAAAACCGAAGGCATCTTCGTCAAATGCGAAAACGAAGATTGCGGCGTTACGATTTACCGCAAAGACCTGAAAACCAGTTCGAGCGTCTGTCCAACCTGCGGGTATCACTTCAGGCTCGGCGCGCGCGAACGGCTGCAAATGCTCTTTGACGATGGGCAGTATGAAGAGCGCGACGCCAGTGTGTCGCCCACAGACCCGCTCAAATTCGTTGACAAATCGCCTTATTCCGAACGGCTGCGAAAAGCGCAGAAAGACACCGGATTACGCGATGCGCTGGTCACCGGCGAAGGCAAACTCGGCGGCCACGATGTCGTCATTTGCGCGATGGAGTTCAAATTCATCGGTGGCAGCATGGGATCGGTCGTCGGGGAAAAGATTGCTCGCGCGATTGAATATTGCATCAAACAGCGATTGCCGTTGATCGTCGTTTCCTGTTCGGGCGGCGCGCGCATGCAGGAAGGCGCCATTTCCCTGATGCAAATGGCCAAGATTTCGGCGGCGCTGGCTCGGCTGGACGATGCAGGCTTGCCCTACATTTCGCTGCTGACCAATCCGACGACCGGTGGAGTCACGGCCAGTTACGCCATGCTCGGTGATTTCAACATCGCCGAACCGGACGCCATCATAGGCTTTGCCGGAGCGCGCGTGATCGAACAAACCATCCGGCAAAAATTGCCCAAGGGATTCCAACGCTCGGAATTCGTGCTCGAACACGGAATGCTGGACGCGGTGGTTGATCGCCGCGAATTGCGCGATGTATTAACCAAACTGTTGAACTTCACCGGCCCGGTAAACTCAAAATGATGTTTCGTTCCACAGCAATGCTTTTTGCGGCGGTGCTTTTGTTCGCCTGCCAAAACAATTCGGCAAGCAAGCCTTCTGTCGGAGCAACTCCGGCAGCAACAAAAGCGGACATAGACAAACCGCAAAAGACAACGTCGTTTGACGCCCAACGCGCATTCGCTCACGTCAAAGCTCAAGTGGATTTTGGCCCTCGTGCGGCAGGGTCTGCGGCCATCGAAAAAACGCGCGATTATTTGGTCAAGGAACTGAAAAGTTACGGATTGACGCCCACGCTGGATGAATTCATTGAGATGACTCCGCGCGGGAAGGTCAAATTCAAAAACGTGATCGCGGAAATCCCCGGCGAAACGGCGGGAACGATCATTATCAGCAGTCATTACGACACCAAAGAGTTCAAAGAGTTCCGATTCGTTGGCGCCAATGATGGCGGATCGAGCACAGGCATTTTGCTGGAAATCGCCCGCGTGATGGCCGCTGACAAACAGAAGCGGAAATTCACCTATCAGTTTGTGTTCTTTGATGGCGAAGAAGCTTTTTGCGCCGAATGGAGCCAATGTCTGAACGGCAAAGACAACACCTACGGCAGTCGCCATTACGTCGAAAAGTTGAAAAAGGAAAAGCAGACCGATCGCATCAAGGCCATGATTCTGCTGGATATGGTGGGCGACAAGGATTTGACCATTCCGCGCGAAGAAACGTCTTCGCCGTGGCTGGTCAGTGCGATTTGGGGAACGGCTCAGGAACTGGGGCACACCAAACAATTTCCCAGCCGTCCGTTTTCCATCGGCGACGACGACCACATGCCATTTTTGCGAGCCGGTATTCCGGCGGTTGACGTGATTGATTTTGAATACGGCAATGGCCCGGAAGACAACCGGTATTGGCACACAGCAGAAGATACGTTGGACAAAATCAGCCCCCAAAGTTTGAAAATTGTCGGCGATGTCATTTTGCTGAGCTTGCCGAAAATCGAAGCGCTGATTCGCTAGCAGCAAACCATTTTGGCCATTGGATTTAATCTGTAAAAATCCGCCGTTAACAAGGCATGTTTTGGGTTTTGTAGTAGAATGCGGCGCGGTTATACCAGTCTCCCCTAAAAATAGTTCTTTTTGACACTGCGGCAAACGAGGCATCACGGCCAGGTTTCGGAAATGCCACGTAGCGATGTTGTGTCTCTGCGTGCCCCCTGCCCAATCATCAAACCGGTCGAATTTGCCAAGTTGTCGTGTTTTTCTTAACCCTTACAAGAGAGATGAGGTAAGACGATGAAGTGGGAATATAGAACGGTGGATTGGGGCGAAATTCGTAAGATTGGCGCGCGCATCACAGGTGAAGACTTCATTGATGCGAATGTTGACGCCGGATTGAATTCGCTTGGACAGGAAGAGTGGGAACTGGTCAACGTTTACGTTGACGGTTATGCCATGCATCGCACCAACAAAGGCGAAGAACTGCTTTCCAGCAGCCGCTATGTCAAATACACCTTCAAGCGGCCTGCTACGGAATAAGCAGCAGAGATTGAGCAATTGAGGATTGGGCAATGAGATTGTCTTGTTTGCCCAATCCCCCCAAAACCCGAAATCTCACTGCCCTCGGTGGTCAATCATATCTTTAATGTCAGCAAACAGGATTTTGGTGATCTTGCCATCGGCTCCCAGGATTTTGACGGCAGGTTTGCTGAACGGCATGGTGCTGCGCAAGTTATCTATCTTCCCGCGAACACTGCGGCCGTCGTTGGTGACAATTTCCACGTCCTCACTGTCGAACATTCCTTGCAGCTTTTCCATCATCGAAAAAAAATCATTCACGGCTTGTAGTTTCCTCCTTACCTAAAACGTTGGTTTTAGAAACAACCAGCGTCGAAAAATACGATCATGCAATCCCGTTCAGATTGCGAATTTAATTTCCGCTCAACCAATAACTCACCAATGCCATTGCTGTTTTTTCACTGGGTGTGTTGAGCGCCGCATCCGGAGCGACAATCAAAAATCCGGCTTGAATGCCGTTGTAAACCAGATGCATCACCACACACGGCAACAGCGACCCCGTCCAGGCCCTGAGCATGGTCAGCACCAAGCTCAACAAAACAATGGCGGTGATGGCAGCCACACTTCCCCAGTATTGCGGCACATGGACCAGCGCAAAAATCCCTGTGACAACCAGAACCCCAGCGATTTTTCCCCACAATCGCTCGAGGCTGGAATAAATCACACCGCGGTAGACGACCTCTTCAACCAGCGGAGCCATCAACACCGCCAGCACAACCACCATCAACCGTATGGAAGTTCCCATCTTGAGGATTTTTTCCATGTCGGTTTCGCGATGCGGCAACAATTGGGAAACCGCGATCGCTACTCCAAACATTAAGACCGCTCCCCCGACGGCGTGAACCCAACGAAATTGTGGATGCCAGTGCCAGCCTAAGGTTCGCCAAAAAGGTCGTTTCCCAACTCTCGTCACCACCAGCCAACTGGAACCGAGCGCGATCAGTTGCAAAACCATCGTAATCACGAGCGTAAAAATTGCGACGCCGCGCGTGATTTCAACCTTCGGAACTTCCTGGCCGAGCATGTAAATGACCAATCGCAAGACTCCGTCCAGAGCAATCAAAAATGCGCCGCTCACGCCCCAGATCAAAAACGCCCAGAGCAAATCCAGCCAGGGCGAACTGGGTTTTTCTCCTTCGGCGTAAGAAGGCACCTGCGCACCAGTTGCCCAATTCATTTCCTGAGCGGGTTGAGCCGATTCAATTGATGGAAAATTTGCCTGGCATTGAATACAAAGAGTGCCTGGCGCGGTTTGAATCGTTTGTCCACAGGAAGGGCAATAGGCGGTTGTGATTGACATAAGCTTTACTCAGATTCGCCGCTGCGCCAACAACAGCGCAATGATGGTTTTGGAATCTTCAATTTCGTTCCGTTCGGCCATTGATACGGCTTCGGCCAGCGGAATGTAAACGACTTCAACGAATTCATCGTGATCCAGGTTCTGTTCGGCAGGCGTCAATTCGGTCGCCAGATAAACATACAATCGCTCTTCGCAAAACCCCGGCGTCGAATAAAAATCCGCCAGCAATTCAATTCGGCCAGCGCGAAATCCGATTTCCTGTTCGATCTCTCGCGCGGCACATTCCATCGGCGATTCGCCTGCTTCAATTTTTCCGGCGGGAATTTCCAGCAACTCCTGGCGAGCCGGATGACGGTACTGTTTGACCAGCGCGACCCTGCCATCGGCAAACAATGGCAAACAACCGGCTCCGCCCGTATGACGAATGATTTCGCGAACAATCTCAAATCCGTTTTCTTCGCGCAATCGGTCACGTTCGACAGCAAACACAGCGCCTTTGAAGATGTGCTCCGACTCAATCAGTTTTCTTGGCAAACCGAACATCCCCTTTTCGGCGGCTATTCAACCATGTGCTGGAGTTTATGAGCAAGACAGAGGCTTCGCTGGCGGTAAAAACAGCGACAGGCTGACGGATTCGTAATGACATCCGACAGCCTGTCTGTTGCTGGGGTGAGGACCCGATTCGCACTCTCGTGCAGCCGTAAAAATTGGGAGCCTTCGGACTTCAAGTGGGAGAAGTCCTGTATAGCGGGAAAAAGATGTGTTGCAGTCGTGTATTGAAGGCTCCAAAGGTCGTCTTTCGAATTGACAGGGTGTCAATCGTCCGAACAACCAGCGCAGTTTGGGGCTGCGCTCAAGAAATCGCTGCTCGCGCTCGACTCACGTTTTTAAGGCCGACTCGCGCTCCTTACGCCACACAATGTGCCCCGTTCTTTATGTGACGTAAGGCGCGCGAGCCGAAGCTGTAATTGCCGACTAAATCCGACCCCCGTGTCCTTTGCTTTACCCGGCAACTACATTCCCGTGAGGAGCCGCGCTCCAAATTCAATCTGTTTTTCAAAACGTAACTTTTGGTTTTCGGCCCGCGCGTCTTGCGCAACGCAGTGTGCCCCGTTCCCTACGTCACGTAAGGCGCGCGAACCGAAGATTGTAATCACCGGCTAAATCCGACCCCCGTGTCCTTTGCTTTAACCGGCGACTACAAAACTCAAACTTTTCAATCTCTTCAGCTTCGACTCAACTCATCGGTCTGAGGAATCCGGCCCGCCGAGCTACGTTACCCGATTGTGCCCCGTTCTCCGGGTAACGCAGCCAGCGAACCGCAGTTGTGATTGACGACTAAAATCCGACCCCCGTGTCTTTTCCAGCCATCAATCACAAGACTTAAAACCGTCAGGCGCTTGCCCTTCGGCTTACTCCTTGAACCGATCCGCAAGTCACGCCGTACTTTGTGCCCCGTTCTACATACGACGCGACTTACGAATCGAAGGTGCAGCCAACAATCCGAATCCGACCCCCGTGTTCTCCGGATCGCCGACTACAAACTCGAGAGGAGCCTTGCTCCAAAACCTGTTGTCAAAAATTCAACTCTACTGCTTCGCGCTCGACTCACGTTTTATGAAGGCCGACTCGCGCTCCTTGCGCCACACAATGTGCCCCGTTCTTTATGTGACGTAAGGCGCGCGAGCCGAAGCTGTAATTGCCGACTAAATCCGACCCCCGTGTCCTTTGCTTTACCCGGCAACTACATTCCTGTGAGGAGCTGCGCTCCTGCAAACTTTTCGCGGGCTTTTTTCTGGTTCACTGATTGCTTCTTGCTGCTTACCCGCTTGTGCTTCAAACACCTTCAAGAACTTTCGTTCTCATCTCGTTACGCATATCCCTAGAGCAACGACTGTGCCACTAAAATCCAAGCAGGCAAAAAAATCTTTAAATATAGAAATAGCAACACTTATACATCTCAAAAACTCATTCCTTAGAGTTGACCTGAGAGCAAAGAGCCACCCATGTCTATGATCGTAGACAGAGTCTGGCCGATCCTGTCCACGATTGATGACAACAGATGACGACAGTAAACGGTTCAAGACAAGATTTCTGCCTTTGACGTTTGAGGCAGGCAGAGTTGCTGGCTTATGATGTGGTATCTTTAGAGGTTAACGATGAAATCCCAAGCAGCTAGACAAGGAATGACAACCAAATTGAAATTTGATGTTCGCAAAACGACCCTCAGCAATGGGCTGGTCGTGGTGACAGAAAGAATGCCGTATCTGCGATCTGTCAGCTTCGGCGTTTTCCTGCGAAGCGGTTCGCGCCACGAGACGGCAGACCAACATGGGCTGACGCACTTCATTGAACATGCATTGTTTAAGGGAACTCGAAATCGTTCGGTCGAACAGATTGCCGCGGAAGGCGACAGACTCGGCGGTCATCTGGACGCTTTCACCGGACGCGAAGTAGTAGGCTTTTACAACTCCGTGCTGGATGAACATCTGCCGCGCGCCTTTGATCTGATTGCTGATGTCGTCACGGCTCCAGCATTTGACCCGAAGGAATTGAAAAAAGAGCGAAACGTCATTCTGGAAGAGATCAAAATGGTCGAGGACACCCCTGACGACCTGATCTTCGATTTGTTTTGCGAAAAGTTTTACCCGCAACATTCGCTTGGCCGCCCGATTCTGGGCACGCCCAAAACGCTGGCGAAGTTCAAAAATGGCGCTGTCGAAAGTTATTACAATGAAATTTATCGCCCGGACAATTTCGTCATCGCTGCTGCGGGCAACATCGAACACAAACAGATTCTAGACTTGGCACGAAGCTATTTTGGCAAGTTGAAACGTCGCCAAGCGCCACTGAAATCCTCCAGGCCGAAACCGACGGCTTCAATTGTGCGCCGGCATAAGGCCGAACTTGAGCAATCACATATTGTTATCGGCGTGCCGAGTCCTTCGCTGGTCAGCGACAACATTTATACTGCCAATCTGCTCTCGGTGATTCTGGGCGGCGGAATGAGTTCCCGCTTGTTTCAATCCATACGCGAAGAACTGGGATTGGCCTATACGGTGTTTGCCGGAATCAATCCCTTCCGCGATTGCGGCTATCTGACAATTTACGCCGGGACTTCGCCTGAACAACTGGAAAAAACCATTGCTGCCACCATGGCTGAATTGCGGCGCATTAAATCCGAACCGGTCAGCGAAGAAGAATTACAACGCAACAAAGATCAGTTGAAAGCGTCTGTGCGATTGAATCTGGAATCGGCGTCTTCGCGCATGAGCGCATTGGCTCAACACGAGATGAACTTTGGGCGCTTTGTTTCGCCAGATGAAGTGATTGCCGAAATCGAAGCCGTCACAACCAAAGGCATTCAGCAAATGGCTCGACAGATTTTTCAGACTGAAAAATTCGCCGTAACAGCTCTTGGCAACCTGAAAGGCTTCAAACTCTCTCGTTCGCAATTTCAATGTTAGATAGAAGCTTGGCATTATGGATAAAGACTTCCTCAAACGGTTTTGGGCGTTGGTTCGGCTTCGTTACAAGCTGATCTGGGCGCACGCGCGAACCGGCAACGGCAAAATCGCCATTTTGTTTGCGCTGTATTTGATTGGTGGATTCGTTGCGTTGTTTTTCGCACTTGGAGGAATAGGAATTGGATTTGCAATCACTTCCATCGAACCGGATCGAGCCGAGTACTTTGCTCGCTGGATGCTGTTTGGTTTGTTCGTCAACGGCATCGGGTTGAGTTTGCTCTTTGGCACCGGTCCGCGAGCGGCATTTTCCGAAGAAGCCTTGCGGCGTTATCCGCTTGACGCCCGCGAACGATTTTTGGTTCGACAACTGATCGGAATTCTCGATCCCGTCTGGTTGTTGCTGATTGCCTGCACTTACGGTTTGGCAATTGGGTTTTGGTGGCTGGGCGGCGGATCTATTTTCAGTACTTTGCTGACAACAACCATCTTTATCGTCGCCAACTATCTGGCGACGATAGTTTTGCTGACGGCCGTTGGCTTGGTGATGGAAACACGACGAGGTTCTGGCCTGATCGGAACAATCGTCTTGCTGGTCGTTTCTTTTGGCCCGCTGGCAATCGCGCTACTCATCAACTCACGAAAGGCTGCCGTCTGGAGCGCGCTGGATTCCCTGCTAAAACTCACTCCTCCCGGAGCCGCTGCCGGAGCTTTACTGGGCGATACTGCTGCCAGCGTGATTGGTAGTTTCATCCTATTGCTGATCTGGTGCCTTGCGCTGTTATGGACACTGGAAAAGCTGGAGACACGACCGCATTCAACCGATCAAACCACGACCACCAGCATCGTTTGGGAAGATTACACCGACCAGCTTGGCAAACTTTTCGGACATCGTTATGCACCACTCGTCAGCAAATCGCTTCGTTATCATCTGCGCTGCAACATGATTCGTTTCAGCCTGATTACGGCGCCAGTAATCGTTCTGGCGGGCAAATATCTGATTCCATACAAGGGGCAACGAGGCTACTTTGCCATTTCGCTGGCGATGTTTTTCATCATGAGCAGCGCCACGGCAGCAGCAATGATGCTCAATGCTTTTGGCTATGACGATGCTGGAATTCGCCGGTACGCAGTTTTACCCGTTCATTTTGTAGATGCACTTCGGGCGATGAATCTCTCCTCACTACTGCTTAGAGCCTTTGCCGTGTTCATCTCGTTCGCGTTGTGGCTGATTTTTTATAGCAGTCAGGTAATTTCCTGGCAGATGCTGGTGATGATGTTCTCGACGGCACTGGCCAGTTTATTTTTTTACAATGCTTTGGGATTCTGGACTTCGGTTTTTTCGCCTAAAAGCATGGACTTCGACGCCATGTGGAACAATCGCCTTTCCTTTGGGGCCAACGTCGTTGTCATCGGTGGAGTTCTGATTCCCTTTTGGGGATTGATGACGGCGGCAAACCATTGGGGGCTGGAAACGTTCTTGCGCTTCTGGTGGGTTCCGCTGCTCCTGATGATGGCCTGCGCCTGCCTTTACATCTTTTCTTTTTACGCAATAGAAACACCGCTGAATTCTCGCCGTGAACGTTTAATCAATCTGATAGCCGGAGCCAGAGACTAAACCAAAATGATGATGCCATTTGTTGAAACTGAAATTCCCACTTCCCTCCCGACAATTACTTTGCCAACCGCCGTTCGCATTTCAAATCTCACCAAACGGTATGGCGATTTGGCGGCTGTGGACAATTTGTCGTTGACCGTTCCAACCGGAAAGATGTTTGGTTTTCTGGGGCCGAATGGTGCAGGCAAAAGCACAACCATCGGCTGTCTGACAGGCTTGATTGACCCAAGTTCCGGCACGATTGAACTGCTCGGACAGGAATTCACCAGCAACTCAATTTCCCTCAAACGGCAAATCGGCGTCATGCCGGAAGGCTTGGGATTGTTCGATCATTTGTATGCTCATGAGTTTCTCGCTTTCAACGCACGAATTTACGGTTTGGAAGAATCTACAATCCGCAGCCGTGTGGAGGAATTGCTGGCGGCAATGGATCTGGCTTCGGCAACGAACAAACGACTGGCAGATTTCAGTACCGGCATGCGTAAAAAAGTCGCCTTTGCTGCTTCGATCATTCATCGCCCAGACATTCTATTTCTCGATGAACCATTTGAAAGCATTGACCCGGCGGGCGTGGCAATGCTGAAAGATTGGCTACGACGATTTGTCTCCGGTGGGCGAACGGTTTTTATGACAACTCATGTCTTGGAAACAGTCGAACGATTGTGTGATGACGTGGCAATCATTAATCACGGAAAAGTCGCCTGGCGTGGCGATGTGTCTCAATTGATGTCGGGCGGAAAACTCGAAAGCTCGGGAGAGCAGTTCGATACACTTGAAGCTCTTTTTCTGCATCTGGTCGGCGAGCGGCATGGTGAGCTTGGGTGGCTGTAGATACACCTGATGGAGTTGAATCAGAATTGAGTCTCTTTTTTTCTAGCATTTCCGATGACAAATCTGGTGAAAGTCGGCCTGCTCTATGCCGAATCGGTTGGCATTCCTGTAATCCTCACGCGGTTGATAGCTAGGCTGCCATATTTCAACCAGGCTTAGATGATGGACACGACAAACACCACCACGGCCTGAAACCTAACCACTTAAATGGCAAGAAAAACGGCACTTTTTTCAGAGACGACTCAATAATCAATTCACAAAGTAAAATAGGGAGCGGTATTTACCGTTCCCTATATGAATCAAATCTCGACAATAAGTTTAGGTTGCGCGAGGCGCATTCAAGAAGCTTACTTCTTCTTGGCGGCTTTCTTCGCCGGTTTCGCGGCTTTTTTGGCCGGTGCCTTTTTCGCTGCTTTCTTGGCTGGCATAATATCTCTCCTTTCTCTTTGTGATAGCCTAACCACAAGATGAAGTGTTGATTTATCTCTTGTAGTCTATAGCAAACAACACACTAGATGTGGTTATAAACTCGTTTATTTTACGTGTCAAGAAAAAATTACATCAACACCTTAACGCCTCAGTTACAGGTTGAGAGAACGAGAGCCTGACGGGCTGCTCGGAAGTATAAAGCGACGATGAGAACTCGCTCGAAATATCATGCAGGCAAAAGCCCGGACTATTGAGTCAATCTCTGTGAGAGGTGCCTGGAGACGCTGGGGGAGATTGACCGCTTGCGAGAGGAAGTTCATTGGCTCAAAACGCAGATCAATCAACGGCATCGAAGGCACAGTTAGGCAATCAATTGCTGAGCGAAATTGCGGACAAACATTAGCGGAAGAAACCAGCTGGCGGACGGATGGCCACAATGGCTCTAGCTGGCTGTTTTGCGCGGATCGAGTCAGCCTGTGTTGATACTGGCAGACGCGATCAGCAAGCGTAGACAGAGAAGTGTTGGGCGACAAAGAACTGGCCGGGGGCTCGGTGGTGGATCGCTACAACGACCACAACTGAGTCAAGTGCAGGATTGAATATTGTTATGCTCATTTGCTGCG
>JAEUQP010000978.1 GCA_016789645.1 Acidobacteriota bacterium
GAACGATTGGCTGCGCACGGAGCCAAAGTCGCTGTTCCGAGTTCGCTAAACGTCAGCGGCGTGGATGAACACGGCTGGCGCGAATGGGCTACGCCGCCCGAATGGGCGCAAAAAGCGCATCGGCAAATGATCGCTTACCAAAGCATGGGCACCGAACCGACGTGGACATGCGCGCCGTATCAAACTGCGTTTCGCCCGAAGTTCGGCGAGCAAATCGCGTGGGGAGAATCGAATGCGATTGCCTTTGCCAACTCGGTCATCGGCGCTCGGTCGGAGCGCTACCCCGATTTGATGGATGTGTGCGCCGCAATCACTGGCCGCGTTCCCGCCATTGGGTTGCACTTGACGGAAAATCGAGCCGGGCAGGTGTTGTTTCGATTGGTTGGCGTGCCGCAAAAAATTCAGGAAGACGATTCGTTTTATCCGGTGTTGGGGCATTTGATTGGCCGCATCGCACAAGAACGAATCCCTGTTGTCGAAGGGCTGGAGGTCACTCCAGCCGAAGACCAACTCAAAGCTTTGTGCGCCGCCGTAGCTTCGTCCGGAGCCGTCGCCTTGATGCATCTGGTTGGCATTACACCTGAAGCGCCAACAACCGAAGCCGCATTTCAGAACAAACCAGCTCAGCAAATCATCGAAGTCACAATGGACAAGCTGCGCGCAGCTCGGCACGAATTGACGACCGCCGACGGCGAAAAGCTGGAGATGGTTGT
Organism: Acidobacteriota bacterium; assembly: GCA_016789645.1. GTDB lineage: Bacteria > Acidobacteriota > Blastocatellia > RBC074 > RBC074 > RBC074. The sequence goes on from JAEUQP010000978.1 coordinate 714, forward strand.
GCTGGGCAGCCCGCATTTTTCATTGGCCGAATTCAAACAACTCGCGCCGTTGCTGGTTGGCAAACGCCGTCATCCCGAAGTGCAGTTTCTGGTCACATCCAGCCGGTTGATGTGCAATCTGGCCGAGCAAGCTGGCTATATCAAACCGCTGCAAGAATTCGGCGGCAAATTGACCGTGGACACCTGCATTTTGACGACGCCGATGCTGCACCCGGAAATCAAAACCTTGATGACCAATTCGGCGAAGTACGCGTATTACTCGCCGGGTTTGCTCAGCACGCAAGTCGTATTTGGCCGCTTGGAAGATTGCGTGCGGTCGGCGGTCAAGGGGCGAATTATTCGAGACGAATCGTTATGGCAAGAATGATCGAAGGCAAAGCATTGGTTGCGGGCGAGGCGAAAGGCCTGGCGTTGGTCACCAACGAGCCGCTCAGTTTCTGGGGCGGATACGATCAATGGACGGGCGAAATCATTGATCGCCGGCATCCTCTGTCGGGTGAAAACGCCAAAGGCAAAGTGCTGGTCGTTCCGGCGTCGCGCGGGTCAAGCACGACGACGGCCGTGTTGCTGGAAGCCATTCGCAATGGAAATGCTCCGGCGGCGATTGTGGTCAGTTGCGTGGATCGGTTTTTCGCACTGGCTTCGATTGTCGCGGATGAAATGTATGGGCGCCCGATTCCCATCATCGCGCTTTCCGAAGAGGATTTCGCCGGTTTGCAAACCGGCGAGCAGGTTGAAATTTTCGGCGATGGCCGGTTGAGCGTTGAAAGCCCGACTTGATTCAAGAATCACTCTTCAGCATCAACGCCAGTGTCTTCAGCAATTTTTCCGCCGTGTAAGGTTTGTTCAAAA
>JAEUQP010001049.1 GCA_016789645.1 Acidobacteriota bacterium
GATGGGCGAAGCCGCCGCCAAACAAAGCGATTGGGTGATTGCCACGTCTGACAATCCGCGCAGCGAAAATCCAGTCATGATCTTGAACGACATTCGCATCGGATTGGATCGGGTTGGCAAAAATTACGAGTTGATTGTGGACCGCCGCGAAGCGATTTTTCGCGCTGTTGGCCAGGCCAACCCCGGCGATGTGGTCATCATTGCCGGCAAGGGGCACGAGACGTATCAGATTCTGGCAACCGGCAAAATTGATTTCGATGACCGCGAAGTTGCGCGCGAAGCATTGGCCGAGCGACGGAATTCCAGGCCGCTGTACTGATTGCGGATTGCAGATGTCGGACTTGATGGAGAAGAAGCATTGAAGCTACGCGAAATTGCGCGATTGAGCGCCGCCAGTCAGATGTTGAACGACCGTTTGGCCGACTTCGAGCCGACTGGCTTCACGATTGATTCGCGTGCCGTCAAACCCGGCGAGTTGTTCGTTGCGTTGCCGGGAGAACGCGTGGACGGCCACACGTTTGTTCAACAGGTCTTTGAAAAAGGAGCTTGTGCGGCGATGGTGGTTCATCACCGGTTGCCGTTTGCGACAGAACTTGGCGAGTTTGCTGACCGGCTGTTGTTTGTCGAAAACACCGCATGTGCAATGCAACAACTGGCTTCGCGCGTGCTGGCGAAATGGCATCGCCCGGTGATCGGCGTCACCGGCAGCGCGGGCAAAACGACGATCAAGGATTTGACGGCGCACGTAATGAGCGCCGCCGGAAGCGTCTTGAAATCGCTGGGCAATCTGAATACGAGTTACGGATTGCCACTCACTGTGGCGCGAATGATTACCGCCGGAGCCAAACCTGCGGATTTCGATTTCGCCGTGCTGGAAATGGGCATGAGTTCGTTTGGCGAAATCGCACGATTGACTGACATTGCCCCGCCGACGGTCGGCATTGTCGGCAACGTTGGCGTCGCGCACATCGAATTTTTCGGTTCGCAGGAACGTATCGCGCGCGCCAAATCCGAAATGGTCGAAGGTATCAAACCGGGCGGAACGGCCGTGCTGAACGCCGATGACCCGCGGGTGATGGCGATGCAGCAACTTCGTCAGGATGTCGCCGTTGTCAGGTTCGGAATTGACGCGCCTGCCGACGTGACGGCAAGCGAGATTGTCAGCGCGGACGATTTAACGGCTACGCGGTTTGTTTTGAACACCCCCGACGGTCAGGCCGAAGTTGCCTTGCCGTTGATTGGTCGTCACAACGTGCTGAACGCGCTGGCGGCGGCGGCGGCGGCGCACAGCTTTGGATTGTCGGCGTCACAAATCGCTGAACAGCTTTCCACCGCGAAGCCTTCGAACATGCGCGGCGAATTGATTCGCTTTTCGAATGGCGTGACGGTGATTGACGATTCGTATAACTCGAATCCGAAAGCCTTGCTCGAAGCCGTGCGCGCCATGACCGAAGCCAAAGGCTTTCGCCGTCGCATCGTCGTCGCGGGCGAAATGCTGGAACTTGGCGAACAAGGCGCAGAGCTTCATCGCCAATGCGGCAGCGAGATTGCCGCGATGAACGTGGACAGGTTGATTGGCGTGCGCGGGTTGGCGAAAGAACTGGTTGCGGCAGCAAAAGGCATTGCGACGTTTTACGAATCCCCCGAAGAAGCAGCGGACACAGTGATTGCCGAAGCACACCCCGGCGATCTGGTGTTGGTCAAAGGTTCGCGCGGAGTCCGAACGGAAAAGGTGATCGAACGATTGCGCGCCGAGTTCGGGTCTGCGACGACAAACTAAAAGAGTGCAGGTAGTGGCGAATGTTCTATCACCTTTTATATGAATGGCTCTACCGGAACTACTCTTCACAATTGCCCCTCGACGTGCTGAACGTCTTTCGTTACGTGACGTTTCGCACCGCGTATGCGGCAATCACCTCGCTGATTTTAAGCCTGGCTTTCGGGCCGCTGGTGATTCGCAAGCTGCGCGAATTCAAGTTCGGACAGGAAATTCGTGAAGAAGGCCCGGCTTCGCATCAGGCGAAACGCGGCACGCCGACCATGGGCGGCGTGATGATTATTGGCTCGGTCATGATTTCCACCTTGTTGTGGTCGAATTTGAAAAACTGGCCGGTGTGGATTGCGATGATCGGCCTGGTTGGATGCGCGGCCGTCGGCTTTGCTGACGATTACATCAAGATCGCCAAAAAGCGCAGTTTGGGGTTGACCGGTCGGCAAAAACTGCTCGGCCAATTGATTGTGGGATTGCTGGTCGGCGGAATGCTCTTTGCTTTTACGGATTATTCAACAATGTTGAGCGTGCCGTTTTTCAAACGGTTTCAACCCAATCTGTATCTGTTGGGGTACATCGCGTTCATTGTTTTCATCATGACCGGTTGGTCGAATGCGGTGAATCTGACCGATGGATTGGATGGACTGGCCATCAGTGTGACAGCCGTTGCCGCGTCTACTTTGACAGCTTTTACATACGTCACCGGTCACGCGGATTTCGCGCGTTATCTGGGGTTGGTTCACACGCCAGGCGTGTGGGAAGTGACGGTGTTCGGCGGCGCGATGGTCGGAGCCAGTCTGGGCTTTTTGTGGTTTAACGCTCCCCAAGCCGAAGTTTTTATGGGCGATGTCGGCAGTTTGGGCATCGGCGGCGCGCTTTGCACCATGAGCATTTTGATTAAGCAGGAACTGGTGTTGCCGATTATCGGGGGCGTGTTTCTGATCGAAGCGTTGTCGGTCATTATCCAGGTCGGGTCATTCAAGTTGCGTGGCAAGCGAGTTTTCAAAATGGCTCCACTGCATCATCACTTCGAACTGATCGGTTGGAAAGAACCGAAGATCGTCTTTCGTTTTTTAATCGTGGCAATTCTGTTTGCGCTGTTGAGTCTTTCGACTTTGAAATTACGGTGATGGAAGTTGTTGGCAAACACATTCTGGTTGTCGGGTTGGCGCGTAGCGGCGTGGCGGCGGCGGAGTTTTTGGCGGCACGCGGCGCTCGCGTAACGGTCAACGATGCGAAACCCGAAGCCGAACTGAAAGACGCCGAAAGCTTACGAGCCAAAGGCATTGAAGTCGTGGGCGGCGCTCATCCGCGCGAGTTGTTTGAACAATCCGATTTGATTGTCGTCAGCCCCGGCGTACCGCTGGCGCTGGAACCATTCCAATTGGCTAAAGCCGCAGGAGTTCCGATCATCGGCGAAATCGAATTGGCGGCGCGGTTTTTGCGCGGACGGCTGGTGGGCATCACCGGATCGAACGGCAAAACGACTGTGTCGACCTTGATCGGTGAACTGCTGAAAGACGCCGGGTTGCCGACGCAGGTCGGCGGTAACATCGGCACGCCGCTGATTTCGCTGGTTGAAACGTCTCGTGATGATGGTTGGACAGTGGCCGAACTGAGCAGCTTTCAACTGGAATCTGTCGAGCGGTTGCACGTCAATGTGGCGTTGCTGTTGAACATCACGCCGGATCATCTGGATCGGTATGATTCGATGGCGGATTACGCGGCGGCCAAAGCAAACATCTTTCGCAATCAAACGGCTGACGACGTAGCTGTGCTCAACGCGGACAACGATTGGTCAATGCGCGAAGGCGAAAAAACTGCTGCACGCCGCGTTTGTTTCAGCCGGTTGCGGGAACTGGACGAAGGAATCTTTCTTCGCGGCGATGGCATCATCGAACGCAGCGCAACGGGTGAACGAGAGTTGCTGACGCGTGCGGACATTCCGTTGCCGGGCGATCACAACGTGGAAAACGTCATGGCGGCGTTGGCTGCCGGGCTGGCGTGCGGCGCTTCGCCCGATTCGATGCGGCAAACAGTTCGCAATTTCAAAGGCGTCGAACATCGGCTGGAATTCGTTGCTGAAATTAACGGCGTCAAGTTTTACAACGATTCCAAAGCGACCAACGTGGACGCCGCAATCAAATGCCTGGAAGCGTTTGCCGGCGGAGTCATCGTAATTTTGGGCGGCAAAGACAAAGGCGGGGATTACCTCCCTCTCGCACCGCTCGTCCGCGAGCGGTGCGAACATGTCATTTTGATTGGAACCGCAGCGGACAAAATTGAAGCGGCGCTTGCAGAAACCAAGCCGCTGCATCGAGCCGCAACAATGCCCGAAGCCGTGAAACTGGGATTGAAGCTGGGCCAACCGGGCAATGTGGTGTTGCTGGCTCCGGCCTGCGCCAGTTTCGATATGTTCGACAACTATGAACATCGCGGCAGAGTTTTTAAGGAAGCAGTAAGGAGTTTGATTGGCAGTTAATTGTTAACGGCTGGCGTTCGATAATCGCCAACCACCAACTACCGCCAACAACCTAAGTATGACCAGAAATATTCGCCAAAACTTGCTCACCCCGTTCGAAGAATTGCGCTGGGATTTATGGCTGGCGGCAACGGCCATTGGGCTGGTGATTTTTGGCGTAGTGATGGTTTACAGCGCTTCGGTGGCGACCAAAAGCCCGAACCGGTTTTTGTTCGGGCAGATTGGTTGGTCGGTGCTGGGATTGGCGGCGATGGCGATTTTGCAACGAGTGGATTATCACCGCTACGCCCAACCGGCGTTTGTCTATGGCTTTCTGGCTGTCTGCGTGGCGCTGTTGCTGGTGGTGTTTCTGTTTCCCAGAGTCAATGGCGCGCATCGCTGGATCGTGTTTCGGAGTTTGGGCATTTCCGGCCAACCATCGGAACTGGCCAAGCTGGCGATGATTCTGTTTCTCGGCTGGTTTTTGTCGGATCGCGAACGGTTCAAGGAGATAGATAATTTCTGGGCGACGATTGCTCCGGGGTTGGTGGTGTTGGGCGTCTTGGCGGCGTTGATTTTGAAACAGCCCGATTTGGGAACGACGCTGATGCTCGGCGTGATTTTTGTGGCGATGCTGTTTGCAGCAGGCGTTCCGATGAAGCATTTGTACAGCATGGCTCCGGTTGCCATTGGCGCAGGCGTCTTGATGATTCTGAAAGTCGCCTGGCGATTGGATCGCGTCAAAGTCTTTCTGGATCCTGAAAGCGATCCGCTGGGCAAGGGCTATCAGCCGTTGCAATCGCTGATCGCCGTCGGTTCGGGCGGCATCAATGGACAAGGCTTCGGGCTGGGAAAACAGAAACTGTCGTTTTTGCCCGCGCCGCAATCCGATTACATCTTTGCGGTGATTTCCGAAGAGTTGGGATTGACGGGAGGAATCACGCTGGTGCTGGTCATCGGCTTTTTGCTGTGGCGAGGATTGCGCGCTGCGCATCACGCGCCGGACAAACTCGGAAATCTGTTGGCCGTTGGCATCACGACGGCGATTGTCACCCAGGCGTTTTTCAACATGAGCGTCGCGTTGAACCTGTTGCCTTCAAAAGGCATCACATTGCCGCTGGTCAGCGCAGGCGGAACGTCACTGTTTGTGACGTTGGCGGCAATTGGAATTTTGTTGAACGTATCGGGACAAGGCCGCTCGATTGCGGAGTGAAGACTGCGGAGTGCGGAATGGAAATCCGCTAGAAGTTCCCTATGGAATTGAATGACGAAAAAGTTGGCGTAATGGATGACGAATCCGCAATCCGCAATCCGCAATCCGCAATCTCTGTCATCATCGCAGGCGGAGGAACCGGTGGTCACATTTACCCCGGCATCGCCATTGCCCAGGAATTCAAACGGCGCCACGCCGACACCGAGATTTTGTTTGTTGGCACAGCGCGCGGATTGGAGACGAAGATCGTGCCGCGCGAAGGATTCGAGCTTCATTTGATCGAAGTCGCTGCGTTGAAGCGAGTCAGTTTGCTGAAGCGAATCAAGTCGCTGTTGCTGTTGCCGAAAAGTTTTCTGGCCGTTCGCTCTTTGATTCAAGAAGTGAGACCGGACGTGGTGATTGGCGTTGGCGGATATGCTTCCGGGCCGGTGGTGTTGATGGCTTCGCTGATGGGCGTGCCGACGTTGGTTGCCGAACAGAATGCGCTGCCGGGATTTACCAATCGCATGTTGGCTCGGTTTGTCAAAGCCGCCGCTGTGACCTTTGACGAAGCGAAAAAGTATTTTGGCGACAAAGCCGTGATCACAGGCAATCCGGTTCGCGCAGAGTTTTTCACGGTGTCGCCAAAAGCCGCGACAGAACAAACGCATCTGTTCATCACTGGCGGCAGCCAGGGCGCGCGTGCCATCAATCTGGCGATAATTGACGCGTTGCCGTTGCTGGTCGAAGAGAAAGACAAACTTTCGATTACGCATCAAACCGGCGAAAGTGATTACGACAAGGTTCGCGCTGCATATCTGGAACTGGGGTGGCGCGTGGAAGTGAAGCCGTTCGTCGAAAAAATGGTGGAGGAATTTGCCAAAGCCGATCTGGTGATGACGCGCGCCGGAGCCACGACGGTGGCGGAATTGGCGGCGGCAGGCAAACCGGCATTGATGATTCCATTTCCATTTGCCGCTGACGACCATCAGCGCAAAAACGCTGAAGCGGTGGAACGAGCCGGAGCCGGGCGCATGATTTTGCAGGCGGAATTG
>JAEUQP010001057.1 GCA_016789645.1 Acidobacteriota bacterium
TACGGCGCGCCCGGCATTCCCGGCATCATTCCTTGCGACATGCCCTGCTGTTGCTGCCAGCGCATATAGGCCATTTGTCTGGCGAATTGCGACTGGTCAAAGGGCTGTCGCAATCGCCACAAAGACAAAAACGGCGGCTGACGCCAGGGGCGGAACTGGTTCACCCACGACCAATGAATTATTGGCCATCGCCACCACGAGGGCTGCCCTGCTCCCATTGGCGAAAACGACGCGCCGGGAAGGAACGGAAGGGGCGGCGACGGAAACGGTGAAGGCATCGGAAACGGAAATTCGCCCACGTAACTTTCCGGGCCTTCCGCGAATTCCGGCGCTTCCTGCAAATAGCCCGAATAATCAGTTTGAACCATCATGAAATTTTCTCCTTTTTTCTGGTTTCAGCAGAAGATGTAGCGATTCATCTGGAAAAACTCGACTGTGTATTGCCTGTTGCCAGCCGGCGACAATCAGCGACGCCGCCTTCGCCTGAAGTGCATGCCTCCCGCAGGGAACATTTGTCCGGGCGTGGGCTGCGTTTTTGAAAGCACGTCCTTCACCACCGCCACGATGTAAGCCCGCATTCCCGGCGTCGGCACAAACGCGGCGCTTGCCGGTTGGGCTGGTGGCGGAGGCGGTGGCGAGCTTCCTCCCCCGCCTCCAGTAATGCTTCGTATGATTTTGGGCAGGAACCACAACCCAAACTCTCCCAACTCGCCGGGGTATTCAGCGACGTTTGGATCAACGTATTCGTCGTAGCCGTTGTAGTAAGCCAATGCATCCGGGACTTCGTGCAGGTAACCTGACAGCGGGTCTTGAATGATCATAAATTCTCCTCTTAGCCTGTTGATGATTGGCGAGCGACGTTCATTCATCACCAGCCATAACCGCGAAAGCCACCGTAATATCCGTAGCCCGAAACTGCGCTGGGTGCTGGCACGGGGCTGTTCGGCATTGGCGCCGGGCCGGTTGGCGCGGGGGCGACCGGCTCTTCTGCAACGGGTGAGCGAGGTCGGGCAACGATTGCGCGCCGGACGATGACTCGCCGTCTTCGCCTGCGACGACCGACCGGCATCGGATACGGAAGCATGCCTGGAGCAGCGGGCATTGGCTGTAGCGGTATTGCGCCCGCTGCAGGCAGACGCCCAGGCTCGAATGGCACAGGCGGCCCGGTCTGTTCCGGTGGAGTCGGTGCGCTCTGCATCGGCGAAGGAAGCGGAAACGGCAACGGGCTTCTGCCGCCCGGCAGCATGGGACCCAGAGCCGGCAACATCTGAGAAACCATCGGCACGACTTTAGAAATCAGGGGAGCGGCTTTGGCGGCCAGCGCCGGAATGGCTTTGGCGGCCAACGGAACAATTGCGCTCACGGCTTTGGCGGCCAGCGGCGCAAGCGCGGCAATAAATGGCAGCCCGACCGGATTGCCAAACCCGTCATAAATCACCTGGCCGTATTGCTGCGGAGTTTGCTGCCATGGGCCATAAGGATGGCCGTAACCGCCAACATATCCCTCGCCAACATATTCCCCGTAAGATTGATCGGGAACCTCGTGAATGTATCCGGTCAGCATGTCTTGGATGAGCATCGAGTTCCTTCCTTTTCGAGTTCACAAATTTGTTTCCACAGCGCGGGCGGCGCCCAGCCGATGGGTTTGTTCATTGTCGCGTCCAGAGCGACCCACCTATCTCCGACGTTCACTTCTGGGTAAATGTGCGTATAAATGTGCGGCTTGTTTGGTTGAAACCCAACCAAGGCCAGCCGCACCGGATGTCCTGTTGATTTCAGCATTGCTCCCAGCAAAATGGTCATGTCGTCGCAATCGCCCGCTTTCAGTTCGATCATTCGCCGTGCGGTGTGCAGCAACTCAACTTGGAAAATGTCGCGCGTGTAGCGAATGTTGCGGCGCACCCAGTCAAACAGCGCGCAGATTTCGCCGAACCGATCCTTGGCGCGAACGTTGTAGGCGCGAAAAATCTGAATGGCTTTTTGCCGAACGTAAAAATCCTTTGCGCCGTCGAGGATCAATTCGCCGATCAACCTTGCCGTCACCAACGTTCCGCGCCTGCCTTGGGGCACGCGGCGGATGATGATGCGGGGTTCAACATATCGTGGACAGAAATTGATCATTCATTGAACATCCATAAGCCGGTCTACGGGAACGATGACCGGCTGGCTCAGACCTTCAACTTCGATTACGGCGAATGCTTCGCGTTGTTTGCCGTGATCGGATAAATCGGCGACTCTGCCTTTGATCAAATCGTTGCCATGCATTTCGAGCAGGACCTGCTGAGGATCGGGGAGATAAACATCACGAATCCTGAAACTGACCAAATGATTTCGTAAATCCACGATCACTCCTGATTTGGTTACGGGTTGAAATCTTTCGCAGATGATTTCGCGTTGAATTTAGCAATGACCGTGCCGGTGAATGAGCGTTGGCCATCAACGGCACAGTCGCCCCTAATCGCCTTGAAAATCAACGGGATGAAGAGATAGGCGGAAACGTCTGGCTTATTTGGCTTGAGTCATGATCGGAAAGAATCTTCCGGCAAGCTGCGACACTGGCGGAAGCTGCCTTCCGATTTTGATGTTAATGGTCGAGATGATGTTTGCGAACTTTGCTGTACACGCTGCGCGGAGTGAGTCCCAACAATTTGGCGGTTTGCGTCTGATTTCCTTTGGCAAGATGGAGCGCAGATTCGAGCAGGAGCTTTTCGCAATACTCCAACGATTGCGCCAGATTCCAGTGACTCGCTGTCATGACCTGCATCAATTGAGCAGATAAATTCGATTGCCGACCTTCTGGGGGCGATTTCATAGATGTGGTCGCCAACGCCCGGAAAGAATCGCTTTGTTGGGCGAGTTGCTCTAACAGTTCCAGCGGCAGGTCGCTCAGGTTCAGGGCGGATTCGTCTTCTTTGTTGACCATTGTCCACCGGATGACGTTTTCAAGTTGGCGAATATTGCCAGGCAAGTCCAGCAGCGTCAGAGCTGTCAGATATTTGTTCCCTGGCACCAACGAAACTCCCGGGCGAAGCGCCGCGTGTTTTTGCAGAAAATGTGCAACCAGCGGTTGGATGTCGGCGGGGCGTTGTCGCAGTGGCGGAACGTGGATTGAAAGTAGATTCAAGCGATGAAATAAATCGGCGCGAAAGGTTCCGGCTTTGACCATTTCTTTCAAATCGCGGTTGGTGGCGGCAATGATGCGCACATTAACGCTGGTTTCCAGATCGTCGCCTAAGCCCAGCACGCGGTTTTCTTGCAACACGCGCAGGAATTTCGTTTGTAATCCGGCATCGAGTTCGCCGATTTCATCCAGGAACAACACGCCGCCGTTGGCTGAACGAATCAAACCGCGTCGGTCTTTTTCCGCGCCGGTGAACGCTCCGCGCCGGTGACCGAACAATTCGCTTTCGGCGACACTGGAATTAATCGCTCCGCAATTGATGGCGACAAATGGACCGTGCTGCCTTTTCAAATCTAGCTGGTGAATGGCGCGCGCCAGCAATTCCTTGCCAGTTCCGGTCTCGCCTGTAATCAAAGTGGACAAATCGCTCAATGCGCTGACCCGCTTTACCGAACGAAAGACCGAAACCATTTCTTCGGCTTCTCCCACCAATCCAAGCTGCTTCATTTCGCTTTTGATTTTGGCATCAACGGCAATTCGCTCCGATTCCTCGCGCAGCAATTGAAACAGCCGATCTTTCAATTCGCTGACAAAATCCGGCTGCGCACTGTCCAGCAACCATTGCGAACCTGCCAACAACGCCCGGCATTGCAGGCCCAGCGGCCATTCCGAAGCTCCGTCTTCGTACGCGACGATTTTGAACCCTCTTTCCTTCAGCGAGTGAATCATTTCAACAATGGGGTTGTCGGGCGATGGCATACCGCCGACGGCAAACACGGCAACCAGGCTTCGTTGACCGGACGAGGCTGAAAGCAGATCTTGAATCGTCGTCGCGCTTTCCTCGCGATCAAGGAAATCAGGTTTTGCGCCGCAACAGGAGATCACTTGCTGAACGAACTGCCGCCTGGATTCCTGGTGATCGCAGACCAGAATCAGAGGGGCGTAATCGCCGATGACAACTTCAGTTCGATCCGGCAAGAAAACAGTGGCTGACTCCTGGTCCAACTGGCATGATCCGATTTTCATCACATTGACTCCTGGCTTTATTGCTGGTGCTGCTGTCTGGCGAGGACTGACCGGGCAAGCGAGCAGTTTGTGATAGATCGGTTTGCAAAGGAATGTTTGGCTTAACGCAAAAGGGCAAAGCATCAAGAGATCAAAGAAGAATCGTTGGCAGCATTGGTCTGCCTTTGAATTCATCTTTGGGTCCTTGAACGTTTGTGTTGAAGTGTCGAATTTTCCATACACTCGAATGAAAAGCGATCTAAATCATCTATGGGCGGTTTTACACAAAACAGCAAGGCCGACGAACAACCAGGTCAACAGACGCTGATTGCATAAGTCTGCTGAAGCAGTAAAGTAGCCGAGTTTGCAAAAAGAACGATTCCCACTGGCGGAGTGTCAGAGCTGAATACCAAGGTGTTTAAGCGGAAGATTGAATCTTGATGTCGCCAATTGGACAACTAATCAATGGGCGGCAAATCATACTTTACCTGTTTGGCCAGCGACAATTGAGCGCGGGGCTTTTTTGCCATTACCGATGAAAATCATAACGCTGGACAACATTTCCAAACGCTATCGGCTGAGCCAGTTGGGCGCGCGGTCGTTTCGCGAAGATTTCATGCGGTTGTTTGCTCGCAATGGAAGGGGCAGCACGGATGAATTTTTTGCCTTGCGCGAAGTCAGCCTGGAAATCGAAGCGGGAGAATCCGTCGGGTTCATTGGCGCAAATGGGTCCGGCAAAAGCACGCTGCTGAAATTGCTGGCGCGAATTGTCTATCCGACCTACGGCAAACTGAATGTGCGCGGCTCGGTCGCGTCATTAATCGAAGTCGGGGCGGGCTTTCATCCCGAACTGACCGGGCGAGAAAACGTGTTTCTGTATGGTTCGATCATGGGCATGCGCCAAACGGATGTGCGCGCCAAGTTTGACCGTATTGTCGAATTCGCCGAAATCGAACGGTTCATTGACACGCCGGTCAAACGCTATTCATCGGGGATGTATGTGCGATTGGGATTTGCCGTTGCAGCGTTTATCAATCCTCACATTCTGTTGGTGGATGAAGTCCTGGCTGTTGGCGACGCCGCGTTTCAAAGCAAATGTCTGCAACGCATCGAAGAGCTTCGACGCAACGGCATGACCATCGTCTTCGTTTCGCACGATATGGCAGCAGTTGAGCGATTGTGTAGTCGGGTTTTTTTGTTGGAACACGGACAGCTCAAAACCGAAGGCGAGCCGCGTGAAGTGATCAATCAGTATTACGACGCGCTTGGGTTGCCACCGGAGGAGCGACAATGAAGTTGAGCGTCATCGTTTGTACGCGCAACCGCGCCAGACCGCTGGCGGCGATGCTGGAACGTTTTGCCGAACAACGCTTCGCGGGCGATTACGAATACGAACTGATTGTGGTCGACAACTGCTCGAACGCGGAATTCGGCGACACGCTTGCCGAGTTTATGTTGCGGCATCCGTTTCTTGCGGATCGGTTGTTTATCTTGCGCGAAGACAGGGCGGGGCTTTCGCGAGCGCGCAATCTCGGGTTGAGCAAAGCCAGCGGCGACATCCTTGTTTTCACCGATGATGACGTGTTGGTGACGGAAAACTGGCTGGATGAAATTCACCGCGAATTCATGAATCCGAACTTGTACATGCTCGGCGGACGCGTGTTGTTGGCACGCGACACGTTGCAGGACGTGGCGATTTACACGCCCGACGAGCGTTTGGAAACCAAATT
>JAEUQP010001063.1 GCA_016789645.1 Acidobacteriota bacterium
CATCGCTCCGGCGGCTTGCGCGCCTTCGATAAAGGCTTTGGCGAATTCGGCAACTTGGCTCGGGTCTTCGCCAAACGAACGCACATTGATGACCGGGTTATTCGGATTGTTATTCACGTCCGAAGTCGGCGCGAACAACCAGTTGACGCCCATTGCGCGAGCTTGCAGAGCCGTCGCTTCGCCCTGCAACCGCGCCCATTTCACGTCGCCCGTCGCCGCGACAGCCATGTTCGGTGCCCACCACGGCGTGTCGTCAAACCGCATTCCCAATCCCATCTCCAGATCGGAAGCAATCAGCAAGGGAACTTTGGCCAGTTCCTGCCAGCGATTGGCCGAAAGCGCCGTCGGCAATACTTCGCTGCGAAAGACCAACACACCACCAACTTTGTTGTCTACGATGTGATGCTGCAGCTTTTTGAACTCTTCGCTTTCACGATTCCAGAACACGACATTGGCATCAGCCAAAAACATTTGCCCGATCTTTTCGTCCAGCGTCAGCGACTTCAACGTCCTGCGAACCCAGTCTTCATCTTTCTTGCTGAGTTTGCGATCGAAGGGAAGATAAGTGTTGGTTTGAGTCGCGGCAGAAGGACTAAGAGCGAATGCAACAATGAATAGGAACGCAAGTATTTTAAGTTTCACGATAAGCCTTTGGCTTGGCGAGAGTGAAATCCATCTTTATCACAGGCCTGAATGTTTCCCCCCTCGCCAATCGTTTCGATGTGTTTATCGAGGAGTCTTTGTGTGCCGCAAAATCCATTCGGCCAAAATATCCAGATGCGCTGGGTCTGGCCTACGCCCGTGCAACCAGCTTTCCGTTTGAATGCTATGGTCGGCTCCGGCAAAGACGTGATAGGTCACATCACGGTTGCCGCTTCGCGTGAATGCCTGTTCGACCGCAATTCGGCTTTCTGACACGGGCACAATCAAGTCATTTTCTCCCCAAACGGCAAGCACCGGAACACGCACATTCTCCAGCATAGGTATAGGATCGTAATCCATCTTGGTGCGGTACCAACGCCACCACCAATGATCGGGCGGCAAGAAGTCACCGAGAGCCGAAGCCCAGGCCTTTTCCCTGACTGCTTGTCTGGCATCTGCGTAGGCCTGCCAGCCTGTGCCTGTCCGAGCGTAATTCTGCTGAAGCTTAACGACCATGAGTGCTTGCGCGACCTCTTCTTCAGACTGGGTGATTGTTCGAATCTGGCGTTCGTTTTGGTAAAGATTCTGCTGCGCGAAAGTCATCCCAGGAGCCGATTGCATAATCACAAATGCGACATCTGAAGAAAGCGACGCAATCCAAGGCGCAACGACTCCTCCTTCGCTGCCGCCCCAGGCTCCAATATGTTTCGCGTCAATTGCCGGGTGATTTTTGAGAAAGTTGATACCTGCCAGCGCATCATCCGCGAGCACGCTGAATGGGCTTGATTTCCAACTCCCATTCGAAGCGCCAACTCCGCGTTTGTCATAAATCAAAACAGCAATCCCTTTTTTGGTCAAAACTACCGCGTAGTAGCGGTAGTTTTCCCGGCTATCGTCGCCTGATCCGTGAATGAAGATAACTGCGGGATAAGGACCAGTTCCCGGTGGCAAATAAAGCGTGCCAGCCAGCGTGACATCTGCATTCTGAAATCGAACCTCTTCTTGACGAGGCGCACCCATCCATCGCGCTAACACAATTGCTGATGCAATCAGGATAATTGCCAATGCGATGAACGCTATTTTTCTGCCTGTGCGCATTTGTAAGGGGCCTCGGAATGAGTATCGAAAATCATCAGAACTGCGATGGCTCAAGTTCGGGCGTCTGTCTTTTGAATACAAAACTCGCCAACCAGCCCACCGCAAACGTCATCACCGAGCCGATCAGTACATACCATTGCCAACTGACGCCGGTTTGCAGCTTGACCCAGAGCATCAATGCCGCTCCGGTAAGAATGCCGATAAAGGCCGCCGTCTGTCCGACTCGTTTGGTGAATGTGCCGAGAAAGAACACTCCCAGAATCACGCCGTTGGTGAACGACGCAATGCCCAGCACCTCATCCACCACGCGGCTGGAAAGTTTGATGGCAAGGATCGCCACCGAAATTTGCACCACGCCCCAGATGACGGTCAGCACGCGCGAAACCGTCAAATAATGATGATCGGTTTTTTTGCCCCCGGTCATCGGCAGATAAAAATCGCCCACCGCCGTTGCCGCCGAAGAGTTCAACGAAGACGACAGCGTAGACATCGCGGCGGAAAAGATGGCTGCGATAACCAAACCAACGATTCCCGCGGGCAAATGCGTGACAATGAAATGCGGAAAGATGCGGTCGGTTTGCAGTTTGCCGTTGAGCGTGAAGCTGGCGATTTCCGCCGGAGCGTGGCCGGTGTAATACACATACAGCATGGCGCCGATCAGCAGAAACAGCAGAAATTGAAAGAAGATCACCGCGCCGCTGGTCAACAACGCCACACGCGCTTGTTGGGTCGAACTGCTGCACAAATATCGTTGAACCATCAACTGATCGGTTCCATGCGTCGCCGTCGTCAAAAATGCTCCGCCAATGACGCCCGACCAGAACGTGTAACTTTTCGTCAGCGTCCAACTGAAATCGAACCAGGTGAATTTGCCTGCGGCTCCACCCACTTGAACCACTTCATCCCATCCGCCGGGAATTTTGCCGAGCAGAATCCACGCTGCCAGCACGGCTCCGACCAGATAGATGACCAGTTGAATCACATCTGTCCAAATCACTGCCGCCATTCCGCCCAGGTAGGTATACAGAATCGTCGCAACGCCCATCACCAAGACGGAAACGATCAAGACGGCAAATTTCGGTTCCAGCGAAGGAAACCAGCTTGTCGCCATTTGCTCCACGCCGGGCATAGCCAATAGCAGCGCCGCCAGAACCAACCCGGTGGCGAACAACCGGAATCCGTCGGCCAGACTGCGCGTCGTCAAAAACAGCAAAGACGCCAGTCGCCGGACTCCGCTGCCAAACCGCTGGCCGAGCAGTTGGTACACTGTCAGCAATTCGCCGCGAAAATACAGCGGCACAAAAAGCACTGTCACAAATACGCGCCCGATCATGTAACCGATGACCAAT
The DNA here is from genome assembly GCA_016789645.1 of Acidobacteriota bacterium. Classification (GTDB taxonomy): domain Bacteria; phylum Acidobacteriota; class Blastocatellia; order RBC074; family RBC074; genus RBC074. The sequence goes on from JAEUQP010001063.1 coordinate 3,090, forward strand.
TGCATAAACGTGAAGTCTGCGTTGTAGGCAAATCCGGGCACGCTGATAAACGTCACCGTGCTGGTTTCGGTGGCGACAATGGACCCCATGATGGCCCACCACGGAACACGTTCACCGGCGACGAAATAATCTTTCACGTTTTTCTGCGAGCGCGAAAACCAGGCGCCAAACAGGACTGTTCCAACCAGATAAGCAACGAGTATGACAAGATCGAGTGTTCGCATGCCGCCTTTTTACATGCACAGAGGGAAAAGTGGAAGAGTCTAGCCGCGAATCCGGCGCTTAAATGGAAAGAGCCTGCCGAGAATTTAAAACATGCCCGGCAGGCTCTTTGCGTTTTAGCTATCTGCGTCAGGAAACGCAGTAAAGATGTTTTTCAACATCTAAATTGGAATCAAGTTGTGAATCAGTTTCGATACAGCACCTCCTTTGAAAGGGCTGGTCACGTCCCAGCAAGTTGATTCTAACGCGGCACTCTGCAGTGACCGCGCACCAATTTGAACTACGTAACGAGCGCAACATACGCCTGACTTCGTACACGGTCAAGACATCTCTTCGGCATTCGGGAAAATTTCTTTTCAGTCGAACCGGCAGGACTTGTTCTACTTTATTTCTCCGGCGTCAGGCCGCTTTTTGCTGCGAATCCAAGTCAGCAATTCATCAAACGCCGCTCCGGTTTGTGGGGCGGTGAAATTGCAATGGCCGTTGGCGACAACGAATTTGGCGACGAATAAATCCTGCGTTCCGGCAACACGCGCGAATTCATCGTACTGGCTGACAAAACGCCCCGGAATCAGTTGGTCATACGTCGTGTGAAGCGTCAACACCGGATCGGCGATTTTCCCCGTCGGCGAATAATGCTGGCGCAGATATTCGCGCGCTTTGGCGTCGGCGGCGTACCGTTTGACTCCGCGATTGAGCGCCACATCGTCTTCAAAGCCATCGTAAATCGTATTGCGATTGTCGAACGCGTTGCCGCCCGCGCGGAATTGCAGTTCGCGGATGATCTCGAACCAGAACGCCAAGACGAAGGGCACTTCCGCCGATGAATTCAAACTGTAACGTTTGACATACCGGGCAGCTTTCTCGGGCGCGGCCTCAACGGCGGCGCGCACTTTCGCCTGATCAAGTTTGGCGGTTTGCGGCAGATTCACAAGCGAACCGACCACGTTCGGACACAGAAAATCGAAAGTCACCAGCATGTCGAAAATGCGTTCCTGAAACCCATTCAGGGTGACGTTCAACGGCCCGCACATCGGCAACGCGCCGTCGTAAATTTCGGGATACTTTTCAATCGTCGCCAGCGTAATCGCTCCGCCCATCGAATGCCCCAGCACAATCGTTTCGTTTGGTTTGCCATA
>JAEUQP010001098.1 GCA_016789645.1 Acidobacteriota bacterium
TCAATAACGAACATTGTCCGGTCGCCGATCATCGTTCGGATCTGCCCAGCGATTGTTCGGAATCGTCGGCGTCCAACCCGGACGCAGCGGGTCTTGATCGTACGGATACCCGCCCAGCCGTTTATACAATTCGCTGTATTCCGCCAGCTTGTCGCAGTCGAGCCGCACGCCCAAGCCCGGCGCAGTCGGCACGGCGATTGAACCGTTTTCGTAGTTCATTTTGCCGCCAACGATGATGTCATCAGTCAAATGGTGATAATGCGCGTCCGCCGCAAAACTCAGGTTTGGAATCACTGCGCCCAGATGCAGCATCGTCGCCAGTTGAATCCCCAACTCGCCCGATGAATGCACGGCCACGCCCAACTGGAACGTTTCGCAAATGCCAGCCGCTTTGACGCAAGGCCGAATGCCTCCCCAAAACGTCGTGTCCAACAGAATCACGTCAACCGCAGTGTTCAGAATGTTCGCCGCCAGTTGTTCAAAGTTGACGACGACTGTGTTGGTCGAAAGCGGCATTCGCACTTTTTCGCGGACGCGCCGCATGCCGTGCAACCCGTACACAGGGTCTTCCAGATAATCGTTGTTGAGGTCTTCGATCGCCTGGCCAAATCGAATGGCTTGTTCGGTGGACATCACGCCGTTGCAGTCATACCGAAACCGGTCGCCTTTCAAAGCGTCGGCGACGGCTCGGTAACATTCCAATTCGTAATCGGGGTGAAACACGCCGCCTTTCAGTTTGTGCGACGTAAAGCCGTAACGCGCTTTCAATTCACGCGCGTTGGCCACGAGTTGGTCAACCGTGCGGACTTCGCCGGAACCGTCTTTGGGATTCGGATAACGGAAGAACAGGTAAGAAGCGAACGGCACGCGATCCTGCAACCGTCCGCCCAGAATTTCGCTCACCGGCACGCCCCATTTCTGGCCCAGGATGTCCAGACAGGCGAATTCCAGCGCGGCCAGAATCTGCGTGCGATTGTTGTATAGCGACGCCGTCGGGTTGGCGATCAAAAAGCGCATTTCTTCCAACCGCGCCGGATCGTGGCCGAGCAAATAACTTTTCATCGCGCGAAAGGTCGCTTCGGCGGATTCGCCTCCGCCGCCCATTTCGCCCAAACCAGTGATGCCTTCGTCGGTTTCGATTTCGACAATCGTGCGGACAAAGCGTCCCCAATGACAGCCGTTGCCGTGCCGCAACGGAGCTTCCAGCGGGACGGTGACGGTGGTGGCTTTGATGTCGGTGATTTTCATGGGGACAAGCAGTTACGCTTCCAGATCATTGAGGATCAGAACGGAGAGTTCGGTGACGCGCTTGAGCATCGCATCATTCGTCAGAAAGGCATCACAACCAGTCGCAAGAGCCGCTGCAATTTGAAACGCATCGGTGAGCGTCAGGTTATACCGTGCCCGCAATTCAGCCGCTTGCTCCGCGCTGGCGTCCACACCGGTAAATTGTGTATGGACACCTTTGGTAATCGCATTGCGAAACTTTTGAACCAAGATCAAGTCTCTGTGCCGATACGGATGCACCAGACACTCCGCGAGGGTGACAGATGAAGTAACCGCGAGTAACTGACCATTTTGAATTTGCTGGAAAATAATATCGGTCAACGGCTGATAGGCGAGATTTCCTTCAACGTGGTAAACAATCGGCGCGGTATCCAGAAATAACCGTCTGACACCGGTCAGCGCAGTTTGCAGCTTCATTCACGCCTCCACTGTTGCTCCCGTTGAGCATCCGCATCACTCCGGGTTTGCGAAACCCACGATTGAGCGTCCTGCCCCTCCAACAAAGCTGGCGCAATTCCTCGTAACGCCATCCAATCGTTGCTGGCTGCAACATCCTGCTCGGCGAGCTCGGACGCATTCAGTTCAAGCTTGCTCAACCGTTCGCTGATGCCTGCGACTAAGCGCAGTTGTTCTTGCGGCGATAACTGGGCAATCAGTAATTCAGCCTGTTCTACAGTGATTGTTCCATTCATAAAATTCACCTCGGCGCGATTATAGCGCAGCCGCTGACCAAGTCAGGCTCCTTACCCTACGTTCCCAGAATCGCGCGCTTGGCGTCGGCGAGTTCTTCGTCGCGGCGATGGTAGCCGCATTCGTTAATCAGCCGCTCGGCTTCGGCCAGATCGTGTTGCGGAGATTGCCACGGGTACGATTGCTCGCGGTAAAAGAGGCGGGCGCG
>JAEUQP010001124.1 GCA_016789645.1 Acidobacteriota bacterium
GAAACAGGCATCACCGGCCCGGCAGTCGTCGCCGCGCACAAAAACGTAGTGCATCAAACTTCGGATTACGGCTGCACCATTTGCCACGGCGGACAAGGCCGCGCGACGGATAAAGCCGACGCGCACGGGACAGTGCATTTCTGGCCGCAGCCGATGTTGCCGATGAAATACAGCCAAGCCGGATGCGGAACCTGCCACAGCGCGTTGAACGTGCCGAATCTGGCCGGTTTGGAAAAAGGCCGCAGCGCGTTTGAGCGATTGGACTGTCTGGCTTGCCATCGCGTCGAAGGGCGCGGCGGCACGATCCGTCCCGGCGGCGGAGGCATGGAAGGTCCGGATTTGTCACACGTCGGCGTCAAAGGTTATGCCGCCAACTGGTACGAAGCGCATTTGCAAAAGCACACGCAAGCCACCGAACCGCTCTGGAAAAACTCTTTCGCTGCCATCGGCGAATCCGACCGCGCGGCGCTCAGCGATTATCTGGCAACGCGCGTGGGCGCTTCCAAACTGATCGAAGCCAAAGCGCAATTCAATTCGCTGGGCTGTCTGGGTTGCCACAAAGTCAGTGGCGTAGGCGGCGATGCGGGCACTGATCTTTCGCGCTCGGGCGAACGCGACCCCGGCCAATTGAATTTCACGCACGTGCCCGGACAGCCGATTTTGTCGAACTGGCTGGCCGAACATTTCCGCTCGCCGCTGGGCATCGTGCCGGGTTCGCAAATGCCAATGATGGGTTTGAATGAAAAACAGATTGATCTGTTGACGATGTACGTGCTGTCGCTGCGACGCCGGGAATTGCCGAGCGCTTATCTGCCGAAAGACCGTGTCAGCGCCCTGCGCTTCGGCGCACGCGAATTTGCCACCGACGGCGCAACGATTTTCAGTGCCATTTGCGCGGGCTGTCACGGAGCAGACGGCAAAGGTGCGCGCTATCCGGGCATTCCGCCTTTTCCGAACATTGCCGGGCCGGACTTTCTGCAAGTGGCTTCGGACGAATTCATCACCGAAACCATCAAACAAGGTCGCCCCGGTCGCAAGATGCCAGCATGGTTGTCAGCAGGGGCAAACGAAGCCGGTTTGAAGCCGGAAGAGATTGCGCGCGTCGTGGCTTATTTGCGGCAACTGGGCGGCAACACTGCGGTGACGCCCGATACGAATCCCTCGCGCTGGGTCAAAGGCAGTGCGGCAATGGGCGCGAAGCTGTTTGCGGCGAATTGTTCCGGCTGTCACGGCGCGAAAGGCGAAGGCGGCGAAGGCCCCGCGCTCAACAACAAGGTTTTGCTTTCAACTGCCCACGAACGCTTCTTTGTCGAAACCATCGGCAAAGGCCGTCGCGGCACGGCAATGAAAGGCTTTCTCGAACCATCGCCGGTGCGGCGCGCACTGACGCAGGCGGAAATCGAATCTGTCGTTACTTACATTCGTTCTTGGGAGGGAAAGTGAATCGTTATGGTTTTGGCGGCTGCTTTTGCTGTGACAAGACAACTTGACGGAGATCATCAAAGCGTTTCTCCATCTGTATAAAACGGTTGTCCATGTTCTTTTCACTTTGCTCGATTCGTTTTTCAAGCATTTCGCGATTCATTCGAAGTTCTTCGCGCAGTGAACCGGAAATCCAGGCGAGAGTGCCAAAAAGCGTGCCCGCCATGACGAGTGTAAAGCTGATGAATTGCCAAATGGTCAAGCGGTTGCCTTGCGCGATGGCTTGGTTGGTCTGAGCCAAGTGCCCTTTGATTTCGGCAACGTCTTTTTCCAAATCGCTGACTCTGGTGCTGAGTGTGAGTTCATTGTTGACCATCTGATACCTCCTTATAGCTGCCGATTTTAGCGGCGGCTCAAAACAGTGGCAAGGTTACACGGAGTGTTTATGAAGAAAGAACTATCCCGAAGAGATTTTCTGCAAACGGTCGCTGCCGCCGGATTCGGCGCGCTGGCGGCTTCGGCGGCCAATGCCTGGGAACTGGGCGCGGTGACCAATCCGCTGGCCGTGTACCCCGATCGCGGCTGGGAGCGCGTGTACCGCGATTTGTGGAAATACGATTCCAAATACACCTTCACTTGCGCCCCCAACGACACGCACAACTGTTTGCTGAACGCTTATGTGCGGCAAGGCGTCATCACGCGCATCGGTCCAACGATGAAATATGGTCAGGCCAAAGATCTGAACGGCAAAGGCGCGACCAATCGTTGGGATCCGCGCGTTTGCCAAAAAGGACTGGCGTTGACGCGGCGCTTTTACGGCGAC
>JAEUQP010001127.1 GCA_016789645.1 Acidobacteriota bacterium
TCGGAACTGCCGGAACGGACAAGTTGATCGGTTGCCCGGCGCAGATTTGCAGGTTGGTTTCGCCGTTTGCGGTGGCCGTGAGCGATGCCGATGAAGGGCAGACATTGGCTGCGGTAGCGCTGAAATTCCATCCCAACGACGGCCCTGTCAAAGGCGGAACCAACACTGTCGGATCGCCTTCTTGTCCCATCACCAGAGAACTGAACTGAAAGCGGTTGTCCGTCGGCGTGATTTCGTAGCTGCCTTCCAATCCCAATACATCACCCATCAAATCATCCGGCACGACGTAATTTCCGCTGACGGCCAAACTGTTGGTTTGAACGTCCACAGGCAATTGGCAACTCGGCGCTTTGTTGTTGGTCAAATGCAAATTGACTGGAATCAGTTCGGACGTATACGCGGCTGGCATTGTCAATTTCCCCGCAATGCTCAATCCGGGCGAGGTCTGGCCGCAGAAATTGTTGTTGGTGGTTTGTTCTGTGCTTTCCGGAGCTTGGTTGAATGAAACCGTTCCGGTGCCGCCGGGTGTCACGGTTCTGGATTGCGGGAAAAAGATGATCGGTTCGCCTGTAGCGATCTTGCCGCTCGGCGTGATGGTGTACGTGATGAGTCCGCCAGGTTGCTGTTGTTGAACAGGTTGGCTGGCAATAGTCACCGGGCGATCTGTTTCCGCGTTTGAGGTCGTGGTTACGTCCGGAGTCTCAGGTTGCAGAATGCCACTGGCAACGTTCGTGATTGGATTGGTCGTCGGTTGCGAAACCGAATTCGGTGGCTCTTCGGATAGCGTGAAAATAGCGATGTTGACCGGAACAATCACAGTCGGCGTTTTGAAGGCGACGGTTCGCAGCAAGGTCGCCGAATTGAAATTGGGATTTCGGGACAACGTCATGCCAAACAACCCAGGCCCGGCAAACATAGCCATCTTTCCGGTTTGGCCGCTGGGAATTAACTGATCAAAGCTTGGCGAGGTTTGAGGAAAAGCACGGCTCAATTCGGTGAAGATTTGTGAGGACGTGCTGCTGCTGCTGAAAGAAAACGCATTGAGCGACGAATCTACGACTTGTCCCGACATTGTTCCGGGCGCGGCGAAGTTGCTGGCTCGGTTGTTGCCGACCAAATTGCCGCCAACGGCATTGGCTACCAGCAAGGTGCTGTTGGACGACGTGGCCGTCGTCACACTATCCGCGACGACCTGACTGGGAAAACGATCATAAATGCTGCCATTGAAACTCAAGGTTGCAGTGGTGGAAGACGCTGTACAGCTTGGCGCGGCAATGCCTCGAATCGGAACGGCGTTGACCGAACCGCTGTAAGTGCGTTGGTTGACGATGGCCGTCACGGTTTCTGACCCGCGCAGAAAATTGAACACCGTAGGGCAATTGGAACTGTTCACCGCCACTGCCAGCACATAACCGCGATGCGACGGATCAACTTCCGAAGCCTGCATGGTCAGCGTTTGATTCGGATTGATGGTGCGAATCACATTGCTGGCAATTCCGGTCAACCCTTCGACAAAGAAAAAGCGCACGCGCGCCGCAACCTGAGTATTCGTGTTGGTGATTGAAATCGTCGTGTTGGTCGAACAGACCGGAACAGTGGCGGTTGTGCAGGTCGAATTGTAGAGCGGGTATGCCAGCACTGAGCCGACTGTGTCAGGTGTTGTGCGATTGATCGGAAAGGCCACAAGATTCGACGTTAGGTTGGTCGTCGGATTCAAGACCGAAAAATTCAGGTTGGTTTCCGTAGCGATCAGCACTCCGGGCACGTTGACGTTCAAACGCGTCGAACTGACAAAGGTCGTTGTCAGTGCTTTGCCGTTGATGCGAACGACGGCATTGCTGGCGAAATTGGTTCCAATGACGCCAACCGGCACATCCAAAATCGAATTGTTCGTTGTGATCGGAATGCTCGTCGAAGACGGCGTCAAGCTGGTGATCGTCGGAACCGGCTGCGCGTTGATGGCGAAGGAGACGATATTGGAAAAGGTCTGGACTCCAGCCGTGGTGTGCAGCACGCGAACCGTCGCCGTGCTTACCGTCGAAAAGTCGCTGGTAAAAGGGAAAAACACCAGTTTGGTCGCCGATGAACTGCTGGCATTGATCGTGCGGCTTTGGCCATTCCACAGCACCTGCGTTGTGCCATTGGTGTTGAGCAAATTGGTTCCATTGATGGTGATTTCCGGCAATCCATTGCCGACGATGGTGGACGATGGAGCCAAACTGCTGATTGTTGGCACAGGCGCAGAGGTAATCGTAAACGGAACTGTGTTCGAGGCTCCGCCTGCGTTGATGACTTGCACTGAAGCCGTTCCGGGTTTGCTGACATCCGCTGAAGAAACGGCAAACACCAGTTTGGTCGCGGTAGATTGGCTTGCCAGAATGTCGCGCCCTTGCCCATTGAATAAGACTTGGGTCGTTCCGTTCAGCAAATTCATTCCGTTGATGGAAATGGTTCCAGGTGACACGTTCACAACCGTCGAAGCCGGAGTCAGACTGGAAATGCTGGGGCGTGTCGCAGGCGATGAAGCCGTGATCTGCAAAATCAGCGGCGAGGTCGTGATGATGTCATTGGCGATTGTCGTTCGCACTGTGATGCTGGCAAAGCCTGGGTTTTGAATCAATTGTGCAGGCACGCTGCCTCGAACTTGCGTGGAAGAGAGAAGCGTCGTCGTTAATGGCTGGCCACTGAATAGGACGACCGAGTTCGCCGTGAAGCCATTGCCAGTAACGGTAATCTGCGTGGTCGGTCCATCTTCAGTGATCTGGCTGGGCGACAAGTCAGTTGCCGAAGAGTCGGCGGTTTTGGTTGGCACGTCATCGAATACGAATTCGCCATTTGGGCCCGATTGCACGTTGCGAACTTCGCCGGTCGAAGAACGAAGCTCCACGTTGACCTGCAAGCCGGAATCGGCGACGGTGTGAATGCGGCCAATCAAGTTGGCTAACGGAACATTGCCTCCGCCGACGGCTGCGCCGGGAGCAACCATGAATGCGCGCGAACTCGGCACGCCATTGACGAAGACGGTCATCATCGCTGGCCCCGCCAGCAAATTGTTGTTTGTTCCTGGCAACGTCGTCGCGGGAATCGGCAACGACGCATAACTGTTATTCGTCCAACCTTTGAATGTGCATTGCGCGGAATTGGCGTCGGGCGACAAAAAGTAGGTTTGTTCATTGTCCAGCCGCATCAATTGCACAACCGGATAATTGGCATTGGAACTGTTGGCGTTGCCGCTGGCCGCTTCGCCACTTCCTTGAAAGCGCACGCCGGAAACGCAAGCTGCGCTGCCGCTTCCATTCCCCGTCAGGGTGCTGATCGCGGGCGCGACCGTTGGCAAAGCGTCCAATCCCACGTCATAAAGTTCCACCTGGCTGACGAGTACTTCAACGGTGCTGCCGTTGGCTGCGGTTACCTGAGCGCGACCGCCGACGATCAAGACTCTGCCGTTGGGCAAAAGCGTGGCCGTATGGCTGTCGCGCGGAAAGGTGATGTTGGTGGTTCCGCTGAAGGGAACTGAGGTTCCTTTGCCGGGATCGTACAGTTCGACCACATCCACGTTGTTGATGGTACTGCCTGACCCGCCGCTGGATTGAATCGTATATCCGCCGACAATCAACACCTTGCCATTGGGCATCAAGGTCGCTGTATGCCCATCGCGTCCGTTGGGCGCAGTCACTGAATCCCATTTCCCTTGTCCTGCCGGATCGAACAGGTTCGCGCTGCCGGAATACGCCGTCGGCAATCCGCTGTTGGATTGCAAACCGGAAACGACCAGCACTTTGCCATTCGGTAACAATGTTGCGGTATGCCGGAAATGACCAACGTGCATTGTGCTGGTTTGCTGTGTCCAGCGCCCCGTTGCCGGATCAAACAGTTCCGACGTCATCAATGCACTGGTCGTATCGCCGCCAACCACCAGCAATCGTCCATCGAACAAGAGCGTCGCTGTGTGAAAACGTCGCGCTTGATTCATTCCGTTAATGCTGGTCCAGGAATTTGTTGCCGGATCGTAGATGTCGCAATTTTTCAGAATGTTTGTGCCAGCGGCGACGTTCCATCCGCCTGTTACCAACACTCTGCCGTCGGCCATCAACGTGGCGGTGTGGTCAGTGCGATTGTTCGGCATGGTGTTCGCGGTCGCCGACCAGGCTCCGGTGACAGGGTCGAACAATTCTGCCGAATTCAAAATCGCGCCTCCGGCCTGCACGCCACCTGTCACCAGCACTTTGCCATTGCGAAGCAACGTCGCCGTGTGGCCAGTTCGAGATGTCAGCATGTCACCGGTTCGCGTCCAGGTGTCAGTCGCCGGGTCATACAGTTCAGAAAACCTCATCGCGCCATTGGCATCGCCGCCACCTGCAATCAGCACTTTGCCGTTGGCTAACAAGGTTGCCGTGTGGTTGAAGCGCGGTTGATTCGGCGTATTGGGTTGAGTCAGCCATTTGCCAATCGCCGGATCGTGCAATTCCGCGGTTGCCAATGCGGTGGCCAACGAAGCGGTCGAAGC
>JAEUQP010000751.1 GCA_016789645.1 Acidobacteriota bacterium
CGGAGATTCCGGAGACGGAATGCAGGTGACCGGCGGCCAATTCACTTCGACTTCTGCCATCATCGGAAACGACATTTCGACCTTGCCGGATTTCCCCGCGGAAATTCGCGCTCCAGCCGGCAGCTTGCCGGGCGTTTCAGGTTATCAGTTGAATTTCAGCAGCCGCGACATTCGCACCCCGGGCGATGAGCCTCAAGTGTTGGTGGCGATGAACCCGGCAGCCTTGAAAACCAACCTGCCTGATTTGGAACCTGGCGGAATCCTGGTCGTCAACACCGACGAATTCAACGCGAACAATTTGAAAAAAGCCGGGTACGCTTCGAATCCAATCGAAGACGGTTCGCTGTCGGGCTATCGGTTGTTCAAAGTTCCCATCACGTCGAATACGTTGAAAGCCCTGGAAGGGTCAGCGCTGCCTTTCAAACAGCAGGATCGTTGCAAGAACTTTTACGCACTGGGGTTGATGTATTGGCTGTACGACCGTCCGATGGAACCGACCGTCAAATGGGTGAATGACAAGTTTGGTTCGAAACCCGAAGTCGCCGACGCCAACATTCAGGTGCTGCGCGCCGGTTTCAATTACGCCGATACCACCGAAATTTTCACCACGCATTACCGCGTCAGCAAAGCCAAGATCAAACCCGGCAAATATCGCAACATCACCGGCAACGAAGCCACCGCTATCGGCTTTATCGCTGGAGCGCAACTGACCGGACGCCCGTTGTTTTATGGCAGTTATCCGATCACGCCGGCTTCCGACATCCTGCACGAACTTTCCAAGCACAAAAATTTCGGCGTGAAGACTTTTCAGGCTGAAGACGAAATCGCGGCCATTGGCGCGGCCATTGGAGCTTCATTTGCCGGAAACATTGGCTTGACGGGAACCAGCGGCCCCGGAGTGGCGCTGAAATCCGAAGCGATTGGCCTGGCCGTGATGACCGAATTGCCGTTGGTGATTATTGACGTGCAACGCGGCGGCCCTTCAACCGGTTTGCCGACCAAAACCGAACAAGCTGATTTGTTGCAAGCAATGTTTGGCCGCAACAGCGAATCTCCGTGCGCGATTGTCGCGCCTTCAACGCCGGGCGATTGCTTCACGATGGCGATTGAAGCCGTGCGATTGGCGACGAAATATATGTCTCCGGTGTTTTATCTTTCTGATGGATACATCGCCAACGGTTCTGAGCCGTGGGAAATTCCTTCGTTGGACAGCTTGCCGGAAATGAAAGTTCAGTTCCGCACCGAAACCGAAGGCTTTTTCCCGTATCTGCGCGACGAACAAACGCTGGCGCGTCCGTGGGCGGTTCCGGGAACTCCGGGACTGGAGCATCGCATCGGCGGAATCGAAAAGAAACACATCACCGGCAACGTCAATTACGAACCGGACAACCACGACTTTATGGTTCGATTGCGCGCCGAAAAGATTCAGCGTATGCAGCAGGACATCCCGGATATCGAAATTTTTGGCGAAAAGACCGGCAAGGTGCTGGTCTTGGGATGGGGATCAACCTACGGCGCAATCACCACCGCTGTTGAGCAGTTGCAAGAACAAGGCAAATCAGTTTCTGCGGCGCATCTGCGTTATCTGAACCCGTTCCCGAAAAACTTGGAGCAGGTGTTGAGAAGCTTTGACACCGTCATCATTCCGGAATTGAACCTGGGGCAACTGGCGATGCTGGTTCGGGCGCAATTTCTGATTGACGCGGTCAGCTTTTCGCAAGTCAAAGGCAAACCGTTCAAGGTGTCTTCGCTGGTCAATAAGATCAAAGAGTATTTGTAAAAAGAGTCTATTCAACCGACAAGAAGAGAGCTT
>JAEUQP010000758.1 GCA_016789645.1 Acidobacteriota bacterium
AAGCTCTCGTGTTCGCTTCGCAGCTTTGCATACGCGCGAATCAGTCGAACCAGATTTTTGCGCGGTTGCAAACTGCCAACAGCCAACAAGTAATCGCGCTTGATGCCAAAGCGGTTCCGAACGTCTTCGGCTTCGTTTGGCAAAGCGTCCGGCGTGAAATGGGATTCGACGCCGTTGTACGTGACGACGACTTTTTCCGGGGGCAGATGGTAAGTGCGAATCAAATCCTGGCGCGAATATTCGGATACAGTGGCGATGCGCGCGGCTCGCTGCGCCGTGCGACGAACGGTCAGCTTCAACTGAAACGAACCTCGGCGGGTGAACGTTTCCGGCATGTGCTCGAACGCCAGATCGTGAATCGTCGCCACCACAGGAATTCGGCAAAATGGCGGCGCGGTATATTGCACATGCAGTACATCCACAGGCCGTTTCCAAAGTTCATACGCCAAAAACACCGGCACGCGCACCAGCGGAGTCGGTTTCGGCAACAAGCGAATTGCAAAATTCGGATGCTGCCGTGCAAAACCTTCGCGCCATTGTTCCGCCACGCCAGCCTCCGCCAGATAAATCGTGTACCGATTGCGGTCGTCCAGTTCGGCCAGCGCCCGAATCAGTCCGCGAATGTAAGTTTCGTTTCCGCCCTGTTGCGCGCCAATCGCGTGAGCGTCAATTCCAATGTGCATCAAATTATTCGTAGTACCGACTCAGGTACAGCGTGTTGTCGTAATCCACAATGGCGATTCGCAGTTGTCTCAACCAACCTTGGCGACCAAGCAGATTGCGGCGCAACCCTGGGTATTTGGCAAAGTAGACAAAACTCGTGAAAGCCATGCCACAGGTTTGCAAGATGACTTCGTGTCCGTAGGCTTCGATTGAACTGCCAAGGGAGTCCAACGTAATTGGCAGGCCGTTTTCCAACGGCAAATTAAGTTCGAGTGCGATTTCTTGCTTGAAAAGGCAGACCTCTGATCCCGGATCAACTTTGGCTGAGACGTTGTAGCTTAAGCCGCCATAAGTAAGGATCACAGGAAGAGTAATTCCCGGCTTATTGCTTGGGTAAACATATTTTTCATTGAATTCCAGAGTGGTAATCATTTTTCAAACATTCACAAACAAATGATCGGACTCTCGCTCAATGAACGTGACCATCGGCAAATAAGCTCCGTCTTTTTTCGCCGCTGCGTTCACGGCTCTAAAGTCTTCGCCGTGAGCAATCAAACGATAACCATCCAGAGCAATCCATTGATCCGGATACTCTCGCCAATGATCAGCAATCCATCGCATAGCGCCTTGTTGGTCAGGCTCGGGAATCGGGTCAACAAACATACCGAGCGGCTCTTTCTGCCTCAGTTGTTTGTTGATCAATTGCCGCAATCGCGCTTGCTCACTGGCGGGCAAAGCGGTGATTTCTTCCAGAATCTGTTCGACAGTCGTTGTAGCCATCTTGTCCTCCGAATCTCTTTTACTTCCGGCTGGTGAGTTTTTCCAGCGCCGCTTGAGCCGCGTCGAATTGTTCAAAGCGCCGTTCGTCAGCTCGAAAAGCAGCCGAATGATAAATGCGGCGACCTTTGACGACTTTCGGATTGTGTTTCATGTGCAGCATTTCGTGATACATCACAAATTCGACCAGCAATTCGGGAACCTCGGGGCTGTCGAGCGAGCGGCTGATGACAATCATGTCGTGAACGTAATCGTGATGCCCCAGAATTCGTTTGGATTTGCGTGCGCTCCAGCTCAACGTCACGGCGGGCAATTCGCCGTTGAAATATCGCCGATTCAAGCGCGCAAAAATCTGCTCCAGATTGAATTGACGCCCGACAGAACCGCTGACCAATTTCCTGCCTCGAAGCTGTTTGGCCAGATCGGAAGCTCGCTGCACGTCCGGTAAATAAGTGTATTGCCGATAAAGGCTTTGGTATTCAGGGCCAATCCGTTTGTTGAACAGTTTTCCGACGAGAATGAAAGCCAGCGCGCGATGCACGTGCGAAGGCGCGTCGCGCATGATGTCCGACAGGCGCACATAAATGCTCTGGCGACGATAGCGGATGGTATGGTTCAACCCGGCAAACGGATAAAACGCGACGTGAATCTCCGGCATATCCGTGCGCCGCATGATGTGCCGAAA